>JAZFSU010000132.1:0-13257 GCA_036446335.1 Dehalococcoidia bacterium
ACTTTGCCATCGAACTTCATGGTGCGGTACTGGCGAAAGGCTAGAGGAATAGCCCACATGTAGATCATGACTTGCACGTGGTCAGAGGGCCTTGGCTGTCCTGTCTTCGCATCACAAACAAGCCCATGATCGCCTTTGATAGCGATCAAGTCCGGTTTGCCGCCTACAACGATACCCGACTCTTTTCCCTGCAAACGGAATCGGTTCTGGGCCTCAAGAAAGATGGCGTACTGCGGGTCCAATTTCTCGCGGATTTCCCGGAGCAGGGCTGCATGGTCGATCTGCCATTTCGTCTGCTCAAAGGTGTCGGGTACTCTGTCATATTTTTGATGATGAGCCTTGAACCATGCTCCCCATTCGCATGATTCTTCGCCCACCAGCAAACTTGTGAGCCACGTTGCCCAGATGTATGGCTCAGACCTTAGCACTCCCATCTGTGTCTCCTTAGCCGAGTATGGCCACAATATAGCAGATTTGAACGTCGGATTCCATGGATTCCCCATTGCAGCACACAAGATGTAAAGGCTCCCGTCAAGAGATTCGGCAGGCTGACCCCACAAGACACAGAGCTGACATGCTGCAACAATACTACGATTGGCCAACAAATGCGTTCCTTGACTAATCTAGCCAACTAGGGCACAATACTGAGTTGCGGGTCTCGCCGGCAGGAGCGACTGGCCGGCGTTGCGCCGGCTCCTTTTGTGTGTGTCACGGGGTTCGCAAGAGGCCACGAGAAACGGGGACGGCAATGGACGTGTTCCAGGCCATAAGGGAGCGAAGGAGTGTACGCAAGTACAAGCCTGACCCAGTGAGCGACGAAGCCGTCACCGCAGTACTGGAAGCCGCCAGATGGGCTCCATCGTGGTCAAACACCCAGTGCTGGCGATTCATCGTGGTGCGCGACGCTGAAACGAAGAAGAAGCTGGCAGATGCCCTGACAGATCTGGCCGATGGCGTAGAGAATCCGTCGGCCGGCGCCATCAGAAATGCCCCTATTGTCATCGTGGCCTGCGCCGTGCTCGGCAAGTCGGGCTACTATAAGAACGAGGCTTCGACGGATAAGGGTGACTGGTTCATGTTCGACGTGGCTCTGGCGATGCAGAACTTGACGCTGGCTGCCCACGCCACCGGCCTGGGAACCGTTCACATCGGGCTATTCGATGCCCGGGAGATGGCAAGGATCCTGGACGTACCCGAGAGCGTTGCGGTCGTGGAATTGACCCCCCTGGGATATCCCGACGAGGCGCCCGGCACGATCCCAAGAAAAGAGCTGGCTGATATTGTGTCTCTCGACAGCTTCGGCAAGAAATGGCTTTGATCAGTTTGAGACACTGGTGCCAAAAGAAGAGGTAAGAATATGAGTTCTGTGGTCAAAAAGCGGCGCAAGAAGATGGCGAAGCACAAGCACCGCAAGATGCTGAAGAAGACCAGGTGGCAAAGGAAGCATGGATAGCCTGAGAGGGCAGTCGGCAGGTTGCGATTGGATCGGAAGAATCGATGTGGCAGGTAGTCGGGCATACCGGCGCAGTAGAGTTATTGAAGCACAGTCTGGAGATTGAGCGGCTTGCTCATGCTTACCTCTTTGTCGGTCCGCCCCATGTGGGCAAGACAACGCTGGCGACAAGCCTGGCCCAGGCACTCAACTGCGAACAAGAGGATCCTCCGTGTGGTCTGTGCGGCTCATGCCGCCGCATAGCCACCGGGAATCATGCCGACGTCCAGATAGTGGATCGTCTCCTCGACAGCAACTCGGGCCTCAAGAGGGACATCGGCATCAAGCAAATCAGGGAGCTGCAGCAGACAGCCGCGCTCCAACCGTACGAGGGCAGGCAACGGGTCTTCATCATCGAAAGCGCTGACCACCTGAACGAGGAGTCCGCGAATTGCCTGCTCAAAACTCTGGAGGAGCCTCCTCAGAAGGTCACAATTGTGCTGCTGGCGGAGGACGACAGCAGGCTGCTGCCCACGATCATATCCAGATGTCGAAGGATCGATCTTCTCCCAGTCAGTGCGTCGGTCATTGAACGGTCGCTGACCGAGCGCTGGGAGGTGGCCCCTGACACGGCCACTGTGATCAGCAGGCTTTCACACGGCTGTATCGGATGGGCTGTTTCCGCCTCGCAGGACGAAAAGCTTCTCAAGGAACGTTCCCTTGCCCTGACTGAACTTCAGGAGCTGGCCGATGCCGGCCTCGACCGCAGATTCACATTTGCGGCCAAAGTCGCGGCGCAGTTCACAAAGAACCGCGATCGCGTCGAGGAGACACTGAGGCTCTGGCTGGACTGGTGGCGTGACCTCCTTCTGATCCAGGGGGGATGCCCCCAGTTCATCACCAACGTGGACCAGGAGGCGGAACTTCAGCGGCAGTCGGAGAGACACAGCATGTTCCAGATCAGGGGCTTCATCGAATCAATCCTCGCAGCTCTAGAGCAACTGGAACAGAACGCCAATCCGCGGCTGGTACTGGAAGTCCTGGTACTGAGCCTCCCCGATGGTGCCGCAGACGAAAGCGGGACCGCACAGTACGCCGGAGCATCAAGATGACTGAAGTAGTCGGAATCAGGTTCAAGCGAACGGGGCCAATATACAACTTCGACCCGTCAAACATAGAGCTTGAAGTGGGCGACAATGTAGTAGTCGACACGACTCGTGGCCTGGCCATAGGGAAGGTGATCACTACTTCGCAGGAGATCGCACCGGGCGATGTCACCGAGCCTTTAAAGCCAGTGGTGCGAAAGGCGCAGCCAGAGGATCTCGAGCAGGCGCAGATCATGTCAGACCGGGGAAAAGCGGCGCTTGCCAAGTGCAACGAATCGGTGGAACGATTCCATCTCCCCATGAAGCTCCTGGCGGCGGAGTACAGTCTGGATGGCAGCCACCTCACCGTCTTCTTCAAGGCGGAGAAACGTGTTGACTTCCGCGCGCTGTTGCGCGAGATTTCCGCCTCTGAGAAGACCCGCGTCGAGCTGCGTCAGGTGGGCGCCCGTGACGCAGCCAAGCTCGTCGGCGGCGTCGGCATGTGCGGCCGTTCGTTGTGTTGCTCCTCCCATCTCTGCAAGTTCGAGCCGATCTCCATGAAAATGGCCAGGGACCAGGATCTGCCCCTCAATCCAGCGAACATCTCCGGGGTATGTGGCCGATTGCTTTGCTGCCTGAGCTATGAGAATCAACAGTACCGTGCCATGAAGCAAAGGATGCCGGCGCAGGGGCGCACTGTCACTACTCAGATGGGCAAGGCGAGAGTGATCAAGGGCAACACGATCAAGGAGACGGTATTGGTCCGGCTCGAGAACGAATCCATCGTGGAACTGCCGCTCTCAGAAGTTGAGCTTATAAGCAGCAACAGCAGCCAATAAGCAGCGTTGTCACCCATTTGGCCACAAAAGCCCGCAAAAGCATTGCATCATCACCTGGAATCTGGTATTCTCGATAGCGCTGGTCTTTTCAGGTCAGCAGAGGAGGTGGTGTGGACTCCACGTTATGGACAGTGATTTATTGTCGGTAGATGACATTACCAGGATACTGCGGATTAGCAAAGGCACCGCACAAAGGTGGTGCCGTGACCGAAGGCTCCCGGCAGCAAAGATCGGCAAGGAATACCGCATCAGAAGAGAAGACCTCGACAGTTGGTATGAGGGCAAGCTGAGGGAGCAACCGGTAGCCAAGCAGTAGGCCTAAGCGGGCACTATCGAGTTTCCAGAGGTTGGTCAGACCCTGGATGTCGTGTGTCTTGAAAACGAGCGCCCGCGGCCACATCATAAATAAGGGGGGTGGGACCAATGCACTTGATTATTGACGGCTACGGGGGTGATCCCCAGAGAATGCAGGATGCCGAATTCATCGACCAGCTTCTCAATCAATATCCTGCGCAAATAGGGATGACCAAGATCTCAGAGGCGCAGGTATCGAAGTATGTCGGCTCCGACCCCGAAGACTGGGGCATCTCAGGCTTTGTCGGCCTCGCCGAGAGCCACATAAGCATTCACACCTTCCCCGGACGCTCCCACATCAACATCGATATCTTCTCCTGCAAAGAGTTTGACGCTGCCCGGGCTGTTCAGGACTTGCAGGAAAAGTTCGGATTGACCGAGCTGAGGAGCTACATTCTGAACCGACCCAACGTTGGCACGGAAATCGGGAAAAGTGTCGGCCAATAGTCTGGGAGAGATCGAGCGCGCGACAAGAGGTAAACAAACGCCGCTCCTTGTCATCGACAAGCGTGCGATCCAGGATAGATTCGGCGAGCTGCAGAAAGCGATCGGAAACGCGCGAATCTACTACGCTGTCAAGACCAATCCTCATTGGCGTGTCATAGCACTGCTACACGAACTTGGTGCACATTTCGAGATCTCCTCCGAGGAAGAACTGAAGATCCTGCAACGCAGGGGCGTTCCCGCCGAGAAGATCATAGCCAGCAACCCGGTCAAGACAGAGGCCTCACTCAAAGCCGCGAAGAAAGCAGGAGTGACCTTCTTCGCGTTCGACTCACACACGGAAATCGAGAAACTGTCCAGGTTCGCTCCAAATAGCAGCGTCTACGTGCGCCTTGTCGTGTCCAACGAAGGCAGCCAGTGGCCGCTGACCAGAAAGTTCGGTGTAGAGGTGGAGGATGCGGTAGACCTGCTTCACGAGGCCCAAGTGAAGGGGCTGGAACCCTGTGGCCTTACGTTCCACGTCGGCTCTCAGTGCACCACACCCGAGACCTGGGTGAAGGCCATCGAGAAGGCCAAAGTGGTCTGGGACCTGGCGAGGGATCGCGGAATTAAGCTGCGGATGCTGAACATCGGTGGTGGCTTTCCCATCAAATACGGGGAGGACTCCGTCTCAATTGCTGATACGGCAAGACCGGTTAGGGACACTATTGACAGGATATTCCCCAGGGACACAGAGGTTCTCCTGGAACCGGGGAGGGTACTTGTTGGCGAAGCAGGGACTCTGGTGACAACCGTTGTCGGCAAGGCCAGGCGGAACGAAGAGAACTGGCTGTACCTGGACGTGGGCGTTTTCAATGGGTTGATGGAGAGCATAGGCGGCATAAGATATCCGGTGGCTTCGACCAAGAACGGCAGTCGAGAACGTTATGTATTGGCTGGGCCATCCTGCGACAGTCTCGACATAATCCAGGACGATACGCCCCTGCCCGATTTGGACGTCGGAGACAGGGTATACTTCCTCTCTGCAGGTGCCTACACCACCGCCTACGCATCCCGATTCGATGGGCTCGCCATTCCGAAGACGACGATGGTGTAGGATCACATGACTGACGGCCTCCTCTTTTCTGAGACGGATCCCATTGCGCCCATCAAGTACGTATACAGGGTGCAGAACGTATTGCACCGTGAACGCAGTGAGATCCAGGAGATAATGGTTCTCGAGAGCGAGTATTTCGGCAGGATTCTTGTTCTCGATAACGTTGTCCAGCTAACTGAGAGAGACGAATTCCTCTATCACGAGATGATCTCCCAGGTGGCACTCCATGCTCATCCCAATCCGGAGACGGTGTTGATCATAGGCGGAGGCGATGGCGGTACTCTGCGGGAAGTAGCGAAGCACAGTGCGGTCAAGTCCATCGACCTAGTGGAGATAGACGAGCGAGTGATAGAGGTCTCGAAGCAGTTCTTGCCCACCATCGCCACTTCTTTCGACGATCGCCGGCTGAGAATAGCCGGAATGGACGGAGCCAAGTTCCTGGATCAAACAGAGAAGAGTTTCGACGTGATCATCATTGACTCCACCGATCCTGTTGGCCCCGCACAGGCGCTGTCCACCACCGAGTTCTACTCCAACGCCTGTCGCCGATTGTCGCCGACCGGGTTCCTCGTGGCACAGACGGAGTCTCTTCACTTTCATCGTGAATTCGTGGCGGACGTGCAGCGCAGGCTTGCCCAACTGTTCGACATTGTAGACCTGTACACGGTCCCGCTGGCAACATACGCCGGGAACTGGTGGACATTCTCAATCGCTTCGAAGCGACATGAACCCCGGAAACAGGCAAGATCATGCGAAGTCTCCACGGAGCACTATTCGGATGATGTGCACGGTCACGCCTTCCTGCCCAAGAGCCTCTACGAGAAGCTGATCCGGCAGTAATCGGCGAAAGACGGGCTTGTTGAGCCGTGAGCGGACCTCGACGGGCCAGTCATGAGCTTGCCGAATCGCTCCGGGCGAACGCAACGGACCCCGTTTTCACAGCAATGCCGCAACACCGGATTCTCACAGCGATCCCAGTACTATTTTCCTAACACTGACTGGCTAGAAATGGCTATTGAATAGCCAACGGTGAGTATGCTAATGTTCGAGCAGGACTGGGATGGCGCAGGTATTGTGCCATAGGTCAACGAGACCACTGTGGGGCAAATGATGAGTGATGCTCAACTCGAGGCCATGCTGACCGCCCGCCAGGTATCCGACTTCCTGCAAGTCAGCATATCCACGGTAAGGCGGTGGAGCAGCAGCGGAATGCTGAAATGCTATCGCGTCGGCTCGCGCGGCGACCGCAGGTACCAACGCGATGACGTTCTCCGTTTTCTGCAAGAACCCACGGGCTTTCCACAGCCCGACTCCACCCACAGCACCGTTCCACATCGGGGGAAAGCAACGTGAACGAACCTGGAGAATCCATACTGGTAGTCGATGACGAGGAGTTCATAAGGGACATCGTCGCCCGCAGACTGGAAGAAGAAGGCTACCAGTGCACGACGGCAATGGACGGGAAAGAGGCCCTGTGGAAGTCTTTCATGAAGGACTTCGACCTGGTGCTCACCGACATAAAGATGCCGGGGATGTCGGGAATGGAAGTGCTTGCCCAGATGACCAATGATCATCCCGATACCGGCGTCCTGATGATATCCGCACTGACCGAGACCCACACAGCTGTTGAAGCCCTGAAAATGGGAGCATTTGACTATGTGACCAAACCATTCAACCTGGACGACCTGGTCATGAGGGTGGAGAGGGCTCTTGACAGAAGAAGATTGATGCTGGAGAACAGAGAGTATCGCCTTCACCTGGAACAGAAGGTCGAGCGACAAGTAGGGCAAATACAGCAATACTATCGCGATGCCATCGAAGCGCTGGCTCGAGAGGAGATAGCTGTGGAGGAACTGAACGCCCTCCGCACCCTCGAGAGCAACAGTGATTCAAACGGCAATGCAACCTCGGACAGCCACTTTGAGCCCTCAAGCCCGATAAAGGGGTTCGCCAAGAAGATCTCTCAGTTGATTGGCGGCGGGACAGATGATTCGTTGGACGAGACTATCGGCGGTGATCCGGCAAGATCACGGACAATAGTCGATGGAACGCAAGGCGAGATCGCCGCCAATCAGCAAGAGCAGCTGAAAAGCGGCTTGGCGCTCTACGATGGCACCACGGAATTGGCCATCACGCCCCCGGTCCGCCTTCAACAAATGTTGCAGCTCCACGAGCACTTGAGGGCTTTTCCCCACATACAGGTCTTGAACTTGGGCGGCTCGGTAGACAAAGGCATCACCATTCGACTCGTGCTGGAGAAGCCGACCCCGCTCGTCACGATTCTCAGGAATCTACCCGAGATAGTGACAGCGCGTGATGAATCCCTCGAGCCTGAGAGGCTGGTTCCAGCGCGAAGGCTTGAGAACCCACCTGTCAAAAGAATAGCAGTCGACTTTCACGACAAGACCTCGGAGGCCACATACAACCGGCCAGACAAAGTCTGACCCGCAAAAAGCCTTGATCTTTGCAGAGTCTGCAAATAATTGAGGAAGATTTGCCTCCGGTGCAACTATTGACAAAGCGCCGAAAATGTGCTAACTTTAGCAGTTGCTGGGTTAGGCATGCCTATGCGTGCGGCGTTGTCGCGTTCAGCCTTTTCTCCTATGTTACTAACTCCAAGTCTATCCATGTCTCATTCTGCTCCAATTCTCCTTTACTGAGAGGTGTCGAACAATGACTCTTGCCAATTCCCGTGAACCGGGACTGCGGAAATCCTATGCGCGGATACCACATGTTCTAGAGACTCCGAACCTCATCCAGATCCAGCAGAAGTCGTACCGTTGGGTGTGCGACAAATCCCTCGACGGCGGACTCAAAGAGCTGTTCGCCGAGATCTCGCCGATCAAGGACTTCACTGGCACACGCTATGAGCTTCATTTTCCCAGCTACGGATTCGGGGACGGTGCCGAGATGCCCCACCTGGAAGATGAGGAGGCCTTCTGGCAACATATGTGGGCCGCCGCCAAGTACTCAGAGCAAGAGTGTTACGACAGGGATCTGACCTTCGCGGTGCCTTTGAAGGTGAAAGTCCAACTCGTAGTGAAAGAGACGGGGGAGATAAAGGAGCAGGACATCTTCATGGGGGATTTCCCGCTCATGACCCAGAGGGGCACATTTATCGTCAATGGTGCCGAGCGGGTCGTGGTCAGCCAGTTGGTTCGCTCCCCCGGCGTCTATTTCTCGCTTGATGAGGACGCGGCAACCGGGCGTCGGCTCTGTTCGGCAAAGCTGATCCCCACTCGCGGGGCATGGCTGGAGTTTGAGACCAGCAATCATGGCGTTGTCACGGTGAAGGTCGATCGAAAACGGAAGATACCGATCACGACGCTGATTCGCGCGCTCACCGACGAGAATCACTCATATGGCACGGACGAAGAAGTGCTGGCCCTTTTCGCCGACGTGGACGTCAACCCTGACATGCGCTACATCCAGACCACCATGGGGCGCGAGCCGACAATCACGAACGACAAGGAAGCGCTGATCGACTTCTACAAGCGGCTCAGGCCGGGAGACCCGCCTACTGTCGACAATGCCAAAGGCTTGGTGGACTCTCTGTTCTTTAACTCTCGTCGCTACGATCTGGGCAAGGTGGGGCGCTACAAGCTGAACAGGCGACTGGGACTCGACACGTCCCTCATCGCAAGGGTCTTGTCCCAGGAGGACCTGGTAGCTATTGTCAAGCAGATAATCGAGATCAACAACGGACTCGATAGCACCGACGACATCGACCATCTGGGCAACCGTCGTGTGCGCGCCGTGGGTGAGCTTCTGCAGAACCAGATCCGCATCGGGCTGCTGCGAATGGAACGCGTCGTTCGGGAACGCATGAGCCTGCTGCCGCTGGATTCAGCAACACCGAGCGCCCTGATCAACAGCCGCCCCGTTATCGCCGCGATCAGAGAGTTCTTCGGCAGCTCACAACTCTCTCAGTTCATGGACCAGACCAACCCTCTGGCAGAGCTGACCCACAAGCGGCGACTTTCCGCACTGGGGCCAGGGGGACTTTCCCGGGAGCGCGCCGGATTCGACGTGCGCGATGTCCACCACTCTCACTACGGCCGTATCTGTCCCATTGAAACTCCTGAAGGGCCAAACATTGGCCTCATTGGCTCATTGGCTACATATGCCAGAGTCAACGAGTATGGTTTCATTGAGACTCCCTATCGGACGGTGATCAAGGAGTTCAGCAACACCTCGCCTCAGCTTGTGGGCCAGATTCTGGCCGAGAAGCTGACAAGCGACAAGGGCAGGACCATGGTGGAAGCCGATATTATGGTCACTCCCCAGATAGCCCAGAAGATCTCAAAGTTGGCATCCCGGAGCATCAAAGTCAGGCCTTCGGTCTCGAAAGAGGTCGAGTACTTGTCCGCGGACGAGGAGGACAAGTACATTATCGCCCAGGCGAATAGCCTCCTCGACGAGGACAGCCGGTTCACTGAGCGAAAGGTCGAAGTCAGACATGGCAAGCACTTCTCTATGGAAATCCCAGACAGGGTCGATTTCATGGATGTGTCTCCCAGACAAATCGTCAGCGTGACCACCTCATTGATCCCCTTCTTGGAGCACGACGACGCCAACCGGGCCCTCATGGGCTCCAATATGCAGCGCCAGGCAGTTCCCCTGATCAAGCCCCGGTCCCCGCTGATCGCGACCGGAATGGAGAAGGAAGCGGCTCGCGACAGCGGCCAGGTGCTCTTCTCCCCCGTCGATGGCGAGGTGACCTCAGTGTCAGCCACACAGATCGTCGTCAAGGATGACGAAGGCATCGAACAGCATCTCAGGCTGAACAAGTTCGCCCGGTCAAACCAGGGAACCTGCATCAACCAGAGGCCGATGGCGAACAAGGGCGATCGAGTCAAACGGGGGCAGGTTCTGGCCGATGGTTCGTCCACGGAAGGTGGAGAGCTCGCCTTGGGCCAGAACGTCCTCTGCGCATTCCTGAGTTGGGAGGGATACAACTTCGAGGATGCCATTGTCATCTCGGAGAGCATGCTCAAGAAGGACTTGTTCACGTCGATTCACATCGAGAAACACGAGGTGGAGTCCAGAGACACCAAGCTTGGTCCCGAGGAGATAACCAGGGACATACCGAACATCGGAGAGGAGAGCCTGCGCAATCTCGACGAGCGAGGCATTGTCCGCGTGGGTGCTGAGGTGGCTTCAGGCGACATCCTGGTCGGCAAGATCACCCCCAAGGGGGAAAGAGGCCTCACGGCCGAGGAGAAGCTCCTCAGGGCCATTTTCGGAGAGAAAGCCAGGGAGGTGAAGGACACGTCACTCCGGGTGCCACACGGCGAACGCGGCAAGGTAATCGATGTGCACGTTCTCTCCAGGGATAGCAACCACGATCTCCCGCCGGGTATAAACCAGATGGTGCGAGTCTTCGTGGCTCAGATTCGCAAGGTCTGTGCAGGAGATAAGATGGCCGGACGTCACGGCAACAAAGGAGTGATTTCCCGCATTCTGCCTGACGAGGACATGCCCTACCTGCCCGATGGACGACCGGTTGAGATACTGCTCAGCCCGCTCGGAGTTCCTTCCAGAATGAACGTCGGCCAGCTACTCGAGACCCACCTGGGTTGGGCATCACACACAATGGGCTTCAAGGCCTTGTCCCCGGTGTTCGATGGCGCCAGCGACAGATCTATAGAGGACGCGCTGGCACAAGCGTGGATAGTAAGCAAGGCAGGAGAAGGATGGGGGCAGGAGGACGGGGATACGGTCCAGTTTGACCAAGTCAAGGATTGGTTGACCAAACGCGGCTATGACGCGGAGAAGATATTCAGCGACGAGCACACCGGCGAGGCCAGGGACGCCTGTCTTCGGCTCTGGCTCGAGGAAATCAGCGTGGACGCCACCGGGCTCAGCGGTGAACAGCTAGACAAGGTGGTCGAAGACCTTCAGCAAGAGAAAGGGCTGTCAGCTCCTATCAACGGCAAGACCATACTCCATGACGGACGGACCGGCGAGCCCTTCGATCAGCCGGTGACCGTGGGCTACATCTACATGCTGAAGCTGATCCACCTCGTCGAGGACAAGATACATGCCCGGTCCACAGGACCCTATTCCCTCATAACGCAGCAGCCTCTGGGAGGCAAGGCGCAATTCGGGGGGCAACGCTTCGGCGAGATGGAAGTGTGGGCTCTGGAAGCCTACGGTGCCGCCCACAATCTGCAGGAGATGCTCACGGTCAAATCCGATGACGTCGTTGGGCGAGTGAAAACGTACGAGTGTATTGTCAACGGCGAGGACATTGTTGACATGGGTATGCCGGAATCGTTCAAGGTGCTGGTCAAGGAACTGCAGAGCCTGGGGTTGGCTATCGAAGTGCTCAACGAGGAAGACGAACGAGTCCCGTATCTGCTGGAGTCGACGGCGGAAGCCCCCCGCCTGGGCATCAATCTTTCGGGCTTCGAGGAGAGTGAGTAATGTTTGAGGTAAAGGACTTTACAACTGTACGCATCTCCATGGCTTCGCCCGACCTGATACGGGGATGGTCCTACGGCGAGGTTACCAAGCCCGAGACCCTCAACTACCGCACCCTGAAACCCGAGAAGGACGGGCTCTTCTGCGAGAAGATTTTTGGCCCCACCAAGGACTTCGAGTGCTACTGTGGTAAGTACAAGAAGGCGCGCTACAAAGGGATCATCTGCGACAAGTGCGGCGTTGAGATAGCTCGCTCCAAGGTCAGGCGCGAGAGAATGGGGCACGTACAGCTGGCGTCCCCTGTCAGTCATATCTGGTTTGTGAAGGGCACGCCTAGCCGCATGGGGTTGCTGCTCGACATCTCGCCGCGGAATCTCGAGCAAGTAATCTACTTCGCCAAGTTCCTGGTTACGCATGTCGATGAGGACAAGAGAAGGCAGGCGATCAGCCAGGTTCAGCAAGAGGCGGCGCAGTTCGCGGCTGAGAAGGAGAAGCTGGTAACAGAGAGGATTGACGAACTCAGGCTCGAACTGGAAGGCGAGTCCGAGGACGACTCGCCGGACAGCGAGACAACCGACAAGCGCGCAAAGGCGCAACAGGAAGCAAGCCAACTGCAGCAGCAACTCGACACTGAGAAAAAGCAACGCGAGGTCGAGCTCAAGGCCAAGATCGAGGACATTGATACGGTCAAGCCCCATGCGCTGCTCAGTGCAACGAAGTATCGCGAGTTGAAGCAGCAATGGGGCGATGTCTTCAAGGCGAGCATGGGCGCTGAGGCCATGCTTGAGATTCTGGCCAATCTTGATCTGGAGCAGATGTCCCAGGAGCTTCATAAGGAGACATCCGTGAGCTCCGGGCAACGCCGCAAGAAGGCCATCAAGAGGCTGAAGGTTGTCGAGGCTTTCCGCAAGAGCACCAACAAGCCGGAATGGATGATCATCACCGTGCTGCCCGTCTTGCCTCCTGAACTGCGGCCTATGGTTCAGCTCGACGGTGGCAGGTTTGCCACCAGCGACCTCAACGACCTATATCGCAGGGTTATCAACCGCAACAACCGTCTGAAGCGGCTACTCGACATCGGTGCCCCCGAGATCATCATACGCAATGAAAAGCGCATGCTTCAGGAAGCAGTAGACTCGTTGATAGACAACGGGCGGCGAGGCAGGGCGGTAGTCACCGGGAACAACCACAGGCTGAAGTCTCTGTCCGACATGCTCCGTGGAAAGCAAGGGAGGTTTCGACAGAACCTCCTCGGCAAGCGCGTGGACTACAGCGGGAGGTCGGTGATCGTCGCCGGCCCCGAGTTGAAGCTCCATCAATGTGGTTTGCCCAGAAAAATGGCTCTGGAGCTGTTCAAGCCGTTCATCATGCGACGGTTGGTTGCCCGAGGGCTTGCGCTCAACATCAAGAGTGCCAAACGGATCGTGGAACGGGGCAAACCCGAGGTTTGGGATATCCTGGAAGATGTCGTGAAGGACCGCCCAGTCCTCCTCAATCGGGCGCCGACACTTCACAGGCTGGGCATCCAGGCATTTCACCCAGTGCTCATAGATGGCAGCGCCATCCAGGTCCATCCCCTGG
>JAZFSU010000133.1:0-2876 GCA_036446335.1 Dehalococcoidia bacterium
TCCAGGGTTTCAGCAAGGAACTGGGCTACTCGCTTGACGAGATGGCCTCCATTCTGGAGAGCGAAGGCGTGCCGCCGGAGGTGCGGGCGAAGCTGAACTCGATTCTCGAATCCGATATCGCCGATGCCCTCTCATACATTCGAACGAGCATATCGAAGATGGATTCGCTGCTTTCGGGTCTGCTGCGGCTTTCCCGACTCGGGCGCGCGGCCCTGAATTTCGAGCAGCTGAACATGAACGAGTTGGTGTCCGATATCGAGATGGCTTTCGAGTACCGGATCAAGGAAGCTGGCGTGAAGCTGGAGATCGGCGTGCTGCCGCCGTGTCAGGGCGACGCGGTGCAGGTCAATCAGATCTTCTCGAACCTGTTGGACAATGCGTTGAAGTACCTGGATCCCGAAAGGCCGGGAATCATATCAGTGACCGGCGAGGAGAAGGACGGCGAAGCTGTCTACTGTGTTGAAGACAATGGCATGGGTATTGCCGGGGAGCACCAGAAGAAGGTATTCGAGATATTCCACCGGCTCAATCCGGCCGGTACCACCGGGGAGGGGTTGGGACTGAACATCATCAAGAAGATCCTGACCCGGCACAACGGAAGGATATGGGTCGAATCCGAGGCGGGCGCCGGGAGTAGATTCTACGTATTATTGCCGGTTGCCTGACGAGACATATTAAGGGGAGGAGAATCATGAAGGGAGAGATGGTCATACTGATCGCTGAGGATGATGAGGGACATGCGGCCCTGATCCAGAAGAACCTGCGGAGGGCAGGCATCACAAATCAGATCATCCATTTCAAGGACGGGGAGGAAGCCCTGACCTTCCTCTTCAACGGCAAGGACGAGAACCATCTGGTGAGTGGTACGTCCTACCTCATGTTGTTGGACATCCGGATGCCCAAGGTCGACGGGGTGGAGGTGCTCAAGCGGGTGAAGGAGGACCCCAAACTTAAGAAAATGCCAGTTATCATGATCACCACGACGGATGACCCGCGAGAGGTTCAGCATTGCCACGAGCTGGGGTGCAGCAGCTACATCACCAAGCCAATAGACTACGATAACTTCGTACAGGCCATCAGGCAGCTTGGGCTTTTCCTTATGGTGGTCGAGGTACCGGAGATCAATGGAGAAAGCAGCCACAACTGAGAATGACCTTGAATTGGGGTTGACCGTTCTCGTTGTCGAAGATGACGAGGGCCTCAGTCGCCTCGTGACGAAAAACCTGGAGAGAGCCGGTTTCCGGACGGCGTCGGCGGCTCTGGGCGCTGATGCTATTGAGAAAGTCACCAGTGACCCCGACGTTCTGCTCCTCCTGGACTACCGGCTGCCGGACATGACCGCGAACCAGGTGGTGGAGCAACTCGTCGAGAGACAGAGCCGGGTCCCGTTCATCGTGATGACGGGTCAGGGCGACGAGAGGATTGCAGTCGAGATGATGAAGCTCGGCGCGCTTGACTACGTTGTGAAAGACGCCAGCTTCATGGATGTCCTGCCCCAGGTGGTGGGGCGTGTGGCGAGGCAGATCGGCACAGAGAAGAGGCTGAATGAGGCAGAAGCCAAGCTACGAGAATATCAGCGCTCATCGGCCACTTTGATGAGCAATCTCCCTGGCATGGTATATCGATGCAGAAACGATCGGCAGAGGACCATGACCTTCGTCAGCGAGGGATGTGCGGAGCTCACGGGACACCATCCCTCAGACCTGGTCGAGAACGAGAAGGCCAGCTACGTGCAACTCCTCCACCCGGACGATAAAGAGATGGTCTTGGCTGACATCCAGTCGGCGGTGGCAGACAAACGTCCCTTCCATCTGACCTACAGGATTCGCTCAGCGAAAGACGAGGAGAAGTGGGTCTGGGAAAGAGGATCCGGAGTCTTCTCCGGCGAGGGAGAACTGCAGGCCCTGGAAGGATTCATAACGGATATCACCGACAGGAGAAGAGCTGAGGAGGAGAGGCAGAGGATGGAGCAGCAACTCCAGCTTGCCGGTCGCCTGGCCGCGGTTGGCGAGTTGGCTGCGGGCGTTGCCCACGAGCTGAATAACCCGCTGACTGCAGTCCAGGCATATGCTCAGTACCTCACGTTGAGGGAAGACATTGACGAGTCTGTCAGGGAAGATGTGGAGACCATCTACAAGGAGGCGCAGCGCGCCACCCGGATCACCGCGAATCTGCTTTCCTTCGCCCGCAGGCACAAGCCAGCGATGAACTTCGTCTCAATCAACGAAGTCGTTGAAGAGAGTCTGGGCCTCCATGGATACCGCATGAAGGTCAACAACGTCGAGTTGCTCACAGAGCTGGCGCCCGATCTTCCACGAACGATGGCCGACTTCCATCAGCTGCAGCAGGTCTTCGTCAATATCATCACCAACGCTGAGCAGGCCTTGACAGAGAACAATGGTGAGGGAGTGCTCGTCATCAGGACTCAGATGACCGACAATGTGATCCGAACGAGCTTCACTGACGATGGCCCGGGGGTCCCGGCCGATGACCTGAAGAGGATTTTCGACCCATTCTATACCACCAAGGATGTTGGCAAGGGGACGGGGCTTGGCCTCAGCATCTGCTACGGGATCATTGAGGGGCATGGTGGGCGCCTCTACGCAAAAAACAACCCGGACAGAGGGATGACGTTTGTTGTTGAGATACCCGTCACGCCCGAGGATCAATCCCAGGGTGACGAATTTGCCGCTGGCGGGACTGTCCAGAGTGAGTCAGGACAGAACCAGGGCGTTCAAGGTGGATGAAGTCATGAGGGACTACGCCCACCCCTTGGGCCGCTGCAGGTGTGACCTAACCCTTATCTTCACGGGAGTGGCAGGGGGCGTGGATTCGGCCGTTCTTTGCAGTTGGTAGTAAGCTTCGGCGCTGGCCAG
>JAZFSU010000134.1:0-4854 GCA_036446335.1 Dehalococcoidia bacterium
TCGCCGGAGCCACCTGCGTCGGCCTGAAGACCACCAAAGGGTCTCTTGACCTCGGCATGCTCTACTCCGAGGTCCCGTGCATGGCTGCCGGCATGTTTACCTTAAACAGGGTCAGGGCGGCCCCCGTCATTTTGAGCCAGCGCCATCTTGCGAGCAGCAGGACCCAGGCCATCGTAGTCAACAGCGGCTGCGCCAACGCCTGCACAGGCAAGCAGGGGATGGCCGATGCCGAGGAGATGGCAGCCTTGACCGCCAAGAAACTGGGGCTGGCATCCGGCGACATCCTCGTGGCCAGCACCGGCATCATCGGCGTAGCTTTGCCCATGCAAATCGTCCGAAGCGGTATCGAGGAAGTCTCCCTGTCCGGAGATGGCGGCCACAAGCTGGCGAAGGCGATTATGACCACCGACACAGTGCCCAAGGAGACGGCCCTCCGACTGATACTGGGACAAGGGGACAGCGATATTACCATCGGCGGCATCGCCAAGGGAGCGGGAATGCTCCATCCCGATCTGGCGACTCAGCTCTGCTTCCTCACCACGGACGCAGCCGTGGAGCCCGGTTTCCTCAAGGAAGCACTGAAGGAGGCCGTTGACGTATCCTTCAACATGATCACGGTGGACGGCGATACCAGCCCCAATGACTCCGTCATAATAATGGCCAACGGCCTGGCCGGGAACAAGACGATTGCTCGCGGGGAGCCACATGCGGACGCGTTTCGAGAGGCACTTGCCGGGGCCTGCACTTTCCTCGCCAAGTCGCTTGTCAGAGACGGGGAAGGAGCCACCAGGCTCATTGAGGTCGTCGTCGATAGGGCGCTCACGGTTGCCCAGGCCAAGATGGGAGCCCGCACGGTGGCAGGCTCGCCGCTGGTGAAGGCAGCTGTCAATGGTTCGGACCCCAACTGGGGCCGGATCATAGCGGCCCTGGGCAGGAGCGGTATCGAGATGGTGGAGTCAAAGACGGATCTTTATATCCGCGACGTCTGTCTGGTGAAGGGCGGGGTGGCGCAGCCCTTCGACGAAAAGCACGTCAAGAGCCTGCTCGACGAGCCGGAAGTGTCGATCCGGGCGTGCCTGAACCTCGGCGACGCCTCGGCAACGGCATGGGGATGCGACCTCACCGAAGACTACGTCAGGATAAACAGCGAGTACACGACGTAGGTTGCTCGACCCGCGGCTTTCCACTCCCTGTTCCGCGTTCCGCACTTGCACATGTCATCACTCAGCCGATGTATCTCTTTGACTCTATCGGATCGCCGCAGGACGTGGTAGGCGACCAGGGCCGCCACGCAGGCGATTGCCAGCGCGGTGACGCCTTGCGAGGCCCGACCTGCGCGCCAGGTTCCAGCTTGACCTGCATAAGGAGTATGTTACTATTAACGGCGGACACGGAGGTCGGGGAAGAGAGGGTTCGAATCGAATGCAGTTCACCAGCCCGGTCGTAGTCAAGATCGGGGGATCAACCCTGGGAAGCCACGATACGACCGTCCGGGACCTGGTGAAGCTTCAGCGAGAGGGCGTTCCCACAGTAGTCGTCCACGGCGGCGGCAACAAGGTGACCGAATGGCTCGACAGGATGGGAATCGCCACCCGGTTCGTTCGCGGCGCACGTGTGACCGATGAGGAGACTCTTCAGGTGGTCGTTGCCGTGCTCGCCGGAGTGGTGAACAAGGAGCTCGTCGCGGCCATAACGTTGGGGGGAGGCAAGGCCATAGGCTTGAGCGGGGTCGACGGCGGCCTCATCCAGGCCAGGATCGGAAGCGAGGAAATGGGATACGTGGGCGATGTAGTGAGGGTCGACCCAGGACCGGTCAATGCGGTCCTCAGCGCCGGTTACATGCCCGTGATCGGACCGGTGGGATTGAGATCGCCGGAAAGCGATAACAACTCCGTCCAGCTCTTGAACATAAACGCTGATGTCGCCGCAAGCGAGATTGCAGTGGCCCTCAAGGCTGGCACGCTAGTGTTCTTGACAAATGTCCCCGGAGTGAAGGATAGTGAGGGCAGGATACTGCCAAGGCTGTCCCCCGAGGAGGCCAGGGCTCTCGTAGAATCGGGGGTCGTTTCCGGAGGGATGATACCCAAGGTGGAGGCTTGTCTCCGCGCCATCTCCAGCGTTTCCACGGCACAGATCGTTGATGGGCGGTCACCCGGCGCACTGCTCGCCGCGGTCGAGGGCAGGAGCGGCGGCACCCGAATCGAGTAGGAGGCGACTATGAGTTGGGACAAACAGGACGAGGGGGGCGACGGCCGGCCCAAATGGCCGGACATGTCGCAGGTGCAGCTGAATATTCCGCCAGGCGCTGGCAGAGCAGCCAAGTTGCTGGCGATACCGGCAGGTCTGCTGGTGCTCTTCATCATTTTTGGCGTGTTGAAGGGCATCTGGACCGAATGGCTCTGGTTTGACAATCTGGAATACAGCAGCGTCTATGGCAAGGTCCTCAGCACAAAGATCTTCCTCTTCTTCATCGCCGCCTTCGTCTTCTTCACTCTGTTCGCTGGAAGCATCTTGCTGGCGCACCGAATCGGGCCGAAGGCTAGTATCCCTGACGTTCCCACGGATGCGCTACGGCGAATACGCAGGGCGGTGATCATCGGCCTGGCAATCGCGGCGGTCCTACTGGGCCTTATCTTTGGCTCGACCGCCCAGGGAAGCTGGGAAACGGTGTTGAAGGCCCTGAATGGACAATCATTCGGCGTCGCTGACCCGATCTTCGACAAGGACATAGGCTTCTATCTGTTCTCGTTGCCATTCCAGCGATTCCTCCAGGGATGGATCGTCGGCGCTTTGGTCGTTACTCTGCTCGCTACCGCTGCGTTCTACGCAGTCAGCTACAGCGTTCGCCGGATCAAATTTACCCCCACGCGAGCGGTCAAGGGCCATCTGTCCGTGCTGGTAGCGGTGATTCTGGGAATGTATGCCTGGCGCTATTTCATGGACATCTACTCTCTGGTCTACTCGGAACGAGGTGCCGTATTCGGGGCGGGCTACACAGACGTCCATATTCAGATATTCGCCCTCAGGGTCCTCATTGCCTCAGCCATAGTCTGTGGTATCGTGGTTCTCTTCAACATTTTCAGGCGAGGCTTTCGCCTGCCGGCCTATGCGCTGGGGCTGTTTCTCGTTGTCATCATCGTGGTCAGCGTCATCATCCCTGCTCTCGTCCAAAGGTTCTCAGTGGATCCCAGCGAAAAGAACAAGGAAGCCGAATACATAGGGTACAACATCGAGTTTACCAGAGCAGCTTTTGCTCTCGACAGGATAGAGGAGCAGGATTTCCCGGCAGAAGAGGAGCTCACGCAAGCGGACATCGCGGCCAATCCGGCTACGATCAGCAACATCAGGCTATGGGACAATCGGCCGCTCAAGGATACTTACCGCCAGAAACAGTCGTTGCGCCCGTACTATGACTTCTACGACATTGACATTGACCGATACTTGATCGATGGCGAATACCGGCAGGTGATGCTCGGCGCCAGAGAGCTGTACCAGGAAAACCTGGATCCCAAGGCCAAGACCTGGGTGAACGAGCGCCTCTTCTATACCCACGGATACGGGCTGGCCCTGAGCCCGGTCACCGAGGTCACTGAGGACGGCGGCCCGGTCTTTCGGGTTGAGGACATACCGCCGGTCAGCGACACTGACAGTCTCAACATAGACAGGCCCGCGATCTACTACGGAGAGAAGACCAGCAGCTACATAATAGTCAACACCAATACTGAGGAATTCGATTTCCCCATGGGCGAGGAGAACCAATACACCGTCTATGACGGCGCCGGGGGAGTGGACCTCAGCTCCTTCTTCCGAAAAGCGGCCTATGCATGGCAGTTCGGCGATTTCAACATCTTGATCAGCGGAGAGCTCTCACCGAATAGCAAACTGCTATACCGCCGCAACGTCCGGGATAGAGTGCACCGAGTTGCCCCCTTCCTTCAGCTCGATCAAGACCCGTACATCGTGATCACCGAGGAAGGCAAGCTGGTCTGGATCCTGGATGCCTACACGTGGAGCACCAGGTACCCCTACTCAGAGCCGCTCGGCGACGGCACCAACTACATCCGCAACAGCGTGAAGGCGGTCGTGGACGCCTATGATGGCTCTGTCATTCTGTACGTTGTCGAACCTGACGACCCGGTGGTGCAGACCTATCAGAAGATGTTCCCCGACCTGTTCACGCCCGGGGACGAGATTCCCGCGGATATCAGAGCGCACTTCCGGTACCCCCTGGATCTCTTCATAAGACAGGCGCATGTCTACCTGAGATATCACATGCGGGATATCACGGTGTTCTACGGCAAGGAGGACTTATGGGCGTTCCCCGGAGAGATCTATCGGGGGGCAGAGCGAGTACTCGAACCCTATTACACCATCATGCGCCTCCCCGATGAGGAGCAGGAAGAGTTCCTGCTCATGCTTCCCTTCACTCCGGCAAACAAGAAGAACGCCATCGCCTGGCTGGCGGCGCGCTCCGATGGTGAGAACTACGGGACGTTGCTGGCATACTACATGTCCAAGGAGAAACTGATCTACGGGCCCATGCAGGTGGAGAACCGAATCGAGCAAGACACCGAGATAACGGAGCAGTTCGCGCTCTGGGGCCGCGGAGGCTCTTCGGTCATCAGAGGGAACCTGCTGATGATACCTATCGAAGATTCGTTCCTCTATGTGGAGCCGGTATTCCTCCAGGGTGCTTCGGGCGGTGTGCCCGAGCTGAAGCGGGTTATCGTAGCCACCGGCGATCGCATCGCCATGGAGCAAACGCTTGATGAAGCCCTGGCCGCCGTGTTCGGCGAGGGGCCGCCAGAGCCCACACCAACGCCAGGGCCAGGGCCGACACCCACACCAGGGCCA
>JAZFSU010000135.1:0-2948 GCA_036446335.1 Dehalococcoidia bacterium
CCTGCCGCTGCCGGTGATCAAGGCGAACGAGCCTGACGAATTGCGCACCGCGATCTTGCCGCTGCCACAATTCGCGACGATGGCGCCGGAGACATTAGTGAGGACGATGTCGCCGCTGCCCGTAGCTATATTCACGTTATCGCCCCTGATCCCTTCAAGATTCACCGACCCGCTGCCAGTCTGCACCTGCCCCGAAGCCTGCACACCGACTGCGTTGACTTTGCCGCTGCCCGTTGTCAATGCGAACCTGGTGTTCTCGGGTACCGTTAGAGTCACGTCTGCTCTGCCGTCGGACTTGGTCTTTGCGCGCACGACTATTGAGTCACCTTCCTGGGAAGCTTCGTACTCAACATTCTCCGGATTCCGCAGTTCAGCCGTTACGCTAATCTCGCCGGCTGCGCCCACAACAAGGTCCACATTGCCGCTGCCGACTTCGACAGTCACATCGGGGTTTGCCCCTACCGGGAAAGAGTCCGGGCGGGTTTCCGTAGGAGCCGTGCAAGCGATCGCAGATACCACGGCCAACACAGCCAGAGTCACGAGCACCGCCACCACAGCTCTCTTTATGGATTCCTCCTTCTGCCGCCGCATTCTTGCGGCAACGACAGAATCCGGGTTCTTGCCGTCGACTTCAATCGTCTCCCGATGCATAGGGCCTGGCAAACCGCTTCTCATAGGCGTTGTTTGCCTTGAGGTGTTTGTTCCAGCCAAGGTAGGCAAACCGTGTCTTGAGCACCACGCGAAACATCCATCGCATAGGCGCGGGCAACCTCTCGGGAGAGGCAAGCTTGGCTACTATGCGCTCGTCGAATTGCCCGGTCTCGCCAAAGCTCCTGCCAAGCTCGCGGAAGGACTTGAAGACCCCATTTGACATGAATCCCGGCTGCTCATCGATGCGATTGGCCCCGCCCTTGATTATGGTTCCCAGGTATTTGCACCCGAGACGCCGGGCAAGCTTCTCCAGGTAGCGTTCCACATAGCGTGAGTGATTTGCCTCCGGGAAGCCGGAGTGGACCAGGAATCCGATGCTCGGGTTCTCAGTCCGGCCCTGAAGAGGCTCAAGGGACTCGATGAAGGTCTTCACCATCGCCGGCATTGAGTCATGATAGAGGGGGAATGCCAGCAGAACATGCTCCGCCTCGCGGAAGGACTCCACAAACCGGTCGCCTTCCTTGAGCCGGATCAGATCGAGCACCTCGTGGCTGTTGCCTTCGGTGGCCATGAAGCCGTCAAGGAAGTGCTGGAGGAGGATCCTCGTCGTGCTCTTCTCCCCTCGGGGGGAGCCGTTAAACACTGTTAATCTCATTTGCCACCTCCTCGACAGGGTCATTCGTGGATCTGGTCAAACGGAGCGATGCCTTGAGGTTGATCGCATCCCGCCTGTAGATGTCCGAGATGATGCGTATGTCTTCCTCATCGGTGTCGTCGCTCTTCTGCAGCAGAAGCCCCGTCAGGGGATAATTGTCGTATCGTGCGACGTGGTGGAGTTCATTGTCAACGAACTCCATGTGATAGGGAAGCAGCGGCACAAGCTTGTCGTTTGCCTTCTTCAGCAGGGCGCTGGTGAATCCCATGATGACCGGCGAGGCGAAAAGCGCGAAATCCGAGCTTATGTACTCGCGACATATGTCATGTGAATCGTCAGTCACTTTGCATTGTCCGGGCGTCTTGACCCAACAGTCAAAGCATCCAGTGCAGTACTTGACGTCCATGTCTCTTAGCTGGAACACAGTCACCCGGTGTTGGGCCGATTCCAGCAGGCCGGTGAGCCTTTTCAAGTAGTCATCGAACTCGGTGTTGTCGGCATTCGGATTGCCGTTCAGAATCGTGATCTTCATTGTCCTGCTTTGCCTTCGGAGAATGCCGGAACGGTCTGAATCAACCCCCTGAGTCCCCCAGTCTTGGGGGATTCCTGAATCTTCGGGACACCCCCAGACCCGCGGCACCTGTTCTTCGGCGATGCCCTTCGCTCCTGTCACCTGCTGATGGTCAACAGCAGTCGATAGTCCTCCATGGAGATCTGCACCTCAGCCTCCGGATAGGGCTGCACCTTGAAGGTAAGTGTGTACTCCGTGTAGGTCTTGGTAGAGTAGGTTTCTCTCGGGCCGGGCTGGGTGAGCGTCATCAGTTGGGTGGAACCGGCGTCGGTGATTTCGACGCCGACCGTGACCTCCCCCTCCCAGATGCACACCACGTCCGTAGCGCACCGGCTGTCTCCTACGACTTGCCTGAACTTGATTTCCAGGTCTTCCCCCGTTATCGAAGCGCTCTGGCCAACGGCCAGCGAGACCTCGTCCCCCAGACTGACCTCCGTCGTTTCGCTGCCCTCGAGCACTGTGATCTGTTGGGCATCGGCCTGAAGCGGATAGGACTCGCGAACGGGGCCATCGAACCATACTCGTGCCTGCTGGCCAACTGCCAGCTCGCCGAAGGAGATGCGGTCGAAGTCGTCGCCGTCTTGTTCGAAGACTGGCGTATCGTCCTTCACCGTGACCACGTATTTGTCAGTACGTTCCCCATCCTCTGTGGCGACAACTGCCTCCACAAGAACTGTGCCTGCCACTCCGTTGTCGCCGATCGGCTGCACGCTGGCGATAGTGCCGGTCAAGTCCGGTTCTGTCCGGAGCGGCCCACCGTTGGGCTCCTCATCCGTCGAATCGCAACTGGCGGCCAGGGCTGCTAGCGCGAAGACCAATGCCAACGCTGCAAGGATCTTGATCACTCTCATGACGTGCCTTCTCTGCTGGTTGCGTGCTGCAGGGCTCTCGTGCCTGCCCGCAGTCTCATTCCACAACCCACTCTTTTATCCATTTGCTTTCGAGCACATCCTCCGAGACGAAGGGGTCTTTCATGGCGACCTCAGTTGCCGCTTCGAGGTCTTCCGCCTCGAAGGTGATGAGGCCACCTGACCGATCAGCAAAAGGGCCTCCCGTGTACCCTTGCAGGCC
>JAZFSU010000136.1:0-2778 GCA_036446335.1 Dehalococcoidia bacterium
TGCTGGGACGCACTCCGGAAGACCGTATCGGCAGGAATTCATTCGAGTTCGTTCATCCTGACGACATGGCGGAAGCGGCCAAAGCGTTCGCCCAGTTGATGCGAGACCCGGGTTCCACCATACACACTGAGATCCGAGGGCTGCACAAGGATGGCTCGTGGCGAGCCCTGGACGTCATAGGCAGAAACCTCGTTGACGATCCAAAGGCGCGTGGCATAGTGGCCAACTTCCGTGACATCACTGAGCGGAAGGAAGCAGAGGAGGCGCTGCGGCAGTCGGAGGAGAAGCTCAGGCGTCTGGTCGAGGACATGAACGACGGGTACTGCGTGATTCAGGGTTCCAAAGTGATGTTTGCCAACGCCAGAATCGCCATGATGTTCGGGTATGGCACACAGGAAGTCGTCGGCAAAACCGTCCAGGAATTGCTGCCGGCTGGAGTAGTGGAGGAACTGGCCAGAATGCGTGCGAAGAGGCGGCGGGGCGACGTGCGTGAGCAGTACGAGGTGACGCTGGTCGGCAAGGATGGCGTGGAGCGCCAGGTCGAATTCGGGACCAGGCTGACTCTGTACGACGGCGAGCCTGCGCTGTCCGTGGCAATAAGAGATATCTCCGAGCGAAAAGAAGCGGAGAAGGCACTGCGTGAGTCGGAGGAACACTACTCGGCGCTGGTCGGGAATCTTGCCGATGCGGTGTTCAAGCTGCGAAAGGGAAAGATAACTTGGTGCAACGACAGGGTGGAGGATATATACGGCTACAGGAAGGACGAGGTAATCGGCAAGTCGGCCAGTTTCTTCTATCCTGCGGGCATGAGCCACAAGGAATACGCTCAAGCCGTCTCAGCTTCGATACGAGAGCGGGGAGTCTTTTACGGCGCACATGATTCCCACAGGAAGGACGGAAGCACTCTGCACATCGAGAGTGCCGTTTCCGTGATACAGGGCAGCGACCCGGTTGAGCTGGTGGCAGTTGTGAGAGACGTCACCGAGCGCAAGCTGGTGGAGGAGGCCCTGCGGGAATCGGAGGAGCAGTACGCAGCGTTGGTGGCGAACCTTGCTGACGCGGTCTTCAGGTTCAGAGACGGTGTGATCACCTGGGGCAATGACAGAATGAGGGAGATTCTGGGCTACGCAGAGGGTGAGATGGTTGGCGAGGATGTGAGCCTGTTCTTCCCGGGCGAAGCCGGTCTCTCTGAGGTATATCGTGAAGTTGATGCCGGGTTGAAGGAGGGAGGGCACTTCCATGGCACAACGAAAGCAATGAGGAAGGACGGGAGCGTTGCGGATATCGAGTATACCGCATCCGAGATACCCGGGAAGGCCCCCCCTGAACTCGTCGGCGTCGCCCGCGACGTCACCGAGCGCAAGCGAATGGAGCGGGAGTTGCAGCGAAGCGAGCAGAACTACAGGGTCCTGTTCGAGAGCAGGCTCGATGGCGTGTTCGTTATTGACGCGGAGACTCTGAGGGTTGTGCTGGCCAATCAGATTGCCGCTGCCATGTACGGGTTCGACTCCACTAAGGATGCTATTGGACTGGATCCCCTCGAGCTTGTTCATCCGGATGACCGAGACAGAGCGCTGAAGAGTATAGTGGACGACGTCTTTGGAAACGACCTGAACGAGATCAATGAGTTCCGATCAGTAACCAGCGATGGCAGAGACATATGGATAAGCACCGTCGGCACGAGAATGGAATTTGAGGGGCGGCTGGCCGCACTGATTTCCATCCGGGATATCACGGAACGTAAAGTGGCTGAATTGGAGAAGCAGAGCCTGGAGCAGCGGCTTCAGCTCAGCGGCAGGTTGGCGGCTGTCGGCGAGCTTGCAGCAGGGGTCGCCCATGAACTCAACAACCCATTGGCGGCGGTTCAGGCCTACGCCCAATTCCTCGCATCGAACAACGATTTGGATGATATAGTGAGGAAGGACGTGCAGACGATCTACAACGAGGCGCAACGGGCCAGCAAGATAACAGCCAATTTGCTCTCCTTTGCGCGCCAACACACGCCTGAGACGAGCCTTGTCTCGATCAATGAGGTGGTCGAGAACAGCCTGGAGTTGCATGCCTACCGGATGAAGGTCAACAATATCGATCTGATGAAGGAACTCGATCCCGCTCTTCCAAACACGATGGCAGACTATCACCAGATGCGGCAAGTGTTCGTGAACATCATCACCAACGCCGAGCACGCGATGACCAATGCCAATAGCGGGGGCAAGCTTGCCGTGAAGACTGAGAAGGTTGGCAATATAGTCCGGGTAAGCTTCACCGACGATGGGCCGGGTATCTCTGAGGACGACCTGAAGAGGATATTTGACCCTTTCTACACGAGCAAAGAAGTAGGCGAGGGAACAGGTCTGGGCCTCAGCATCTGCTTCGGCATCGTTCAGGAGCACGGGGGCCATCTATATGCAAAGAGCAAGCGTGGCAGAGGCACAACGTTTGTAGTAGAGATACCTATCGTGTCGGGACATGTGGCTATTGACGAACAGAACGATCAACTCGGATCACGGAGGATTCAAAATGGATGAAGTCAAGGGAAGAGTGCTGGTAGTCGACGATGAGGAATCAATAAGGAGCATCTTGTCGCGCAAGCTTGAGACCGAGGGGTACTTCTGCGTGACAGCGTCCGATGGCAGGGAGGCCGTAGAGAAGGCTTCTCAGCACGAGTTCGACCTGGTGCTCACGGACATCAAGATGCCGGGAATGTCCGGCATAGAGGTGCTCTCACATATGGTCGCCGAGCATCCGGATACCTGCGTGATTATGATAACCGCCGTG
>JAZFSU010000137.1:0-5430 GCA_036446335.1 Dehalococcoidia bacterium
AGGCCTGTCGAAGGGCCGTTCATGGTTCGACTAGCTCACCACGAACGGCGCCACGAATCGCAATGGCCATCGGAACAGCCATTTTCACCCTCGCCAACTCTCTGCCATCAAGGAAGAGGGTTAGGGTGAGGATCGGGCCGCCGGACGGGTGGCGCGCTCAATTGCCGAAGCGGCAACGAGGCTTCTTAGTGCAAGAAGCCCTGGTCCTCCTACTCGTAGCGCAACGCATCGATCGGATTCAGTCGTGCGGCGCGCATGGCCGGATAAACACCCGCCACGATCCCAACCGCGATTGCCACAAGGAAGGCGATGACGATCATGTCCAGCGTGATAACGGTCTCAATCGTGGAAAAATTCATGGTGATCGATCCCGACAGCAGTTTCGACGCGCCAATTCCTACCCCGATGCCGACCAGTCCGCCGATGATGCTGATGGAGGACGCTTCGATCAGAAACTGCATCAGAATGTCGCGGCGCTTGGCTCCCACAGCTTTTCTGATGCCAATCTCCCGGGTCCGCTCCGTTACGGAGACCAGCATTATATTCATGATCCCGAGGCCCGCTACCAGAAGCGCGATCGCGGCGGTGACGGACAGAAGCATGGTAAGCGTGTCGCTGGTCTCGGTGAGCGCTTCCTCGATGTCCTGCTGGCTGGTGATGGAGAAATCATCCTCGTCACCCAGGGCGATCCGGTGCTCCTCGCGCAGCAACTCGGTGATCTGCGCGATGGCGAGATCATCTTTGCTGTCGTCTACCACCTGTAGGTAGATCGAGCTCACGACGTGTTCGCCCGCGCTGGTCCGCTGCGGGTTGAGCCTGTACATGACTGAGGTAATGGGAACGAAAACCGAGTTGTCGGCGCCCATGAATCCACCCTCGCTCTCCAGAACGCCGACGATTGTAAACTGGCGCTGGGAGATTTTCAGGGTCTGGCCGACAGGGCTCATCTGTCCGAAGAGGTCCTCGGCCACGCTGCTGCCCAGCACGCAGACGGAGGCCCTGCGGTCGACGTCATATTGCGTAATGAACTGGCCGTCAGCCACGGTCTTGCTGCGAGTCGCTTCGTAGTCGGGAGTCACGCCGTACACTCGGGCCCTCACGTTCTTCCCGCTGACCACGATCTGGGCGGAGGTCGACACCTCCGGGGCCACGAGTTCAACGGCAGAGGTGTCCGGAGAGCCGGCAATCGCCAGGGCATCCTCGTATGTCAGGGTGGTGGCGCTGCCCGCAGCCATCCTCACGAACCCCTCGGAAGAGGCCCCGGGCTGGACGATGAGCAGGTTCGACCCCATTTGGCCAATCCGATCCAGCACCATCTGCCTGGACCCTTGCCCCACCGACGTCAGGGCGATCACCGAGGCAATGCCGATGATCACCCCCAGCATCGTCAGGGACGACCGGAGCCGATTGGCGAAGATGCCACGGAGCGCCACGGTCAAAGTGGCAAGGTGAATCATCGCAGCACCTCCTCGCCGCCCACCAGGCCGTCACGTATATTGATGATACGATCGGCATACTCGCCGATCTCCCGCTCGTGCGTGACCATGACAACGGTAATGCCGTCGACGCGATTCAAGTCCGCGAAAAGCCTCATGATGTCCTCGCCGGTTCGGGTATCCAGGTTCCCCGTGGGCTCGTCGGCCAGGATGATGGCAGGCCTATTGATCAGTGCACGGGCTATAGACACGCGTTGCTGCTGGCCGCCGGAAAGCTCGTTGGGCTTGTGATTGGCCCTGTCCGCCAGGCCGACCTTTTCCAGGGCCGCGAGCGCCTGCACTTTCCGGTTCTTTGCCCCGTTGTATATGAGGGGCAGCTCAACATTTGCCAAGGCGGAAGTCCTCGGCAGGAGGTTATAGGTCTGGAAGACGAAGCCGATCTTTTTGTTCCTGATGTCGGCCAGCTGATTGTCGTTGAGCTTGCCGACATCCACTCCGTCCAACTCATATGTTCCTGAGCTCTGCTGGTCCAGACACCCGATGATATTCATCAGCGTGGACTTCCCCGAACCGGATGGCCCCATGATGGCCACCATCTCTCCTTGCTTCAGCTCGAAGCTGACTCCCCTGAGGGCGTCCACCTCGATCTTGCCCAACCTGTAGGTCTTGGTGATTTCGTTCATCCTGATCATGTCTACCCCCTAATGCGGCGGCTGCATGCCTGGCGGCATCCCGCCGCCACCGCGGAACATCCCGCCACCGGGCCGGAACTGCTGCATCAAGTCGGACAGATCACTGCCGATTTGAATGGTAACCTGCTCGCCCTCCGCGAGTCCGCTGATTATCTCAGTCTGCATTCCGTTGGTGGCCCCGGTCCGGACGACGCGCTCTTCGGTTTCGCCCTCGGTGGTGACCACCTCGACCACCTGCTTCGTGCCGCTTCGTTGGATCGCCTGCGTTGGCACCAGCAGTGCGTCCTCCGCCTGCATGCTTACAATATCGATTGTGACGGTCATCGCTTCCCTGACTTTGACCTGGCTGGGATTGAAGACCTCGATGGCGATGGCATAGGTCACCACGCCGGATTGGGACGTGCCCACCGGCGAGATCGCGGTAACAGTTCCCACAAGCATGGCACTTGGCAGGGCGTCGACCGTAATCATAGCGCGCAGCCCCGGTTCGACCTGAGCTACGTCGATCTCATCCACCGCGGCATTCACTTTCACTACGCTGGTGTTCACCATGTGAACGATGACCTCGGTTGCCGTCACGTCGTCGCCAACGCTGGCGTTGACGGCGGCGACCACACCATCAAACGGCGCCACGATGGTGGCTGCCTCAAGCTGATCGAGGGCGTTGTCCAGCGCAACTTGAGCGTTGTCCACCTCGATCTGAAGCAGTTCGATGTCATAGCCAGCCTCGACATAGGAGAGGTCGGCTTTCGCCTGGATAAGAGCGGCTCTGGCTTGTGCCACGGTGGCTTCTTTCTGCTGTATCTCGATGGGGACATCCGTGAGATCGTTATCGGCGGCGGTCACGGCATCTTGGGCGTTGGCAATCGATGTGGCCGCATTGTCCTCGGCTATCGTCAGGTTTTGCAAGGCAGCTTCGTAGGCCCAGAGCAGGTCGTCACGCTGCTCACGGAGTGTTGCGCTGTACTCCAGCCGCGCAGAGTTTCCCAGAAGGAACGCGAAGTACGCCGTATAGGCGTCATCGGCCGCGTCCTGGGCGTTGGTGATATTGATCTCTGCGGTTTTCAGGGCCGTGGCCAGACTTCTCCTGGCGTTCTCCAGGTCCGTCTTCGCTTCAGCCAGGCTGTAGCTCTCAGCCTCCTCGAGCGCCTTCTCGGCGCTGGCAAGTGATGCCTCCGCATTCAAGACAGCAGCCTGGGCCGTGAGCAGGCTGGCCTCTGAACTGGCTTCCTCGAGGTTGATCTGTGCCGTCCGCAAGTCTGCCTCTTCCTGCTTCACAGCCCGTTCCAGCGAGGCGGTGTCGACTCTGGCGAGAACATCACCTTCCTTGACGCCGTCACCGAACTCGACGTTGACTTCGCGGACCGTGTAGATAGTGTTGGTGCTGCTGCCGCTGGCGCCAAAGGTGAGTTCGGCCTGCTCCGGCATTGAGATGCTCCCGAAGGAGCTGATGGTCGTCATCAGTGGCCCGCGAGCTACCGTAACGGTCAGGCTCTCCCCCGAATCAGTGGACTCGTCTGAGCCGCAACCGAATGTCGCCGCACTGGCAGCGATGGCCGCGACGATAGTGAACGCTGTCAGGGTCTTCTTCAAGTGTTTCATACCCTCTACCCCTCCTTGCCGTTTGCCTTTGACTATTGAGGCTTGCATCCATTCAAACACAATGACATGAATCCAACATGAATTCAAGGTGAAGAACTGGCAGGACTGACAAAGTCGGATGCTGTCAACAACGGAAGAGCCTCACCGTCCTGCGGGTGAGGCTCTTCACTGGTGAGAGCCCATGGGCTCTCTCGGGCTGAGTCTACATCACCTGGCTCGTTGTCTCAGGTTCGCTACTCATGCTCGCGGTTGGTGCACTTCCTATTGGTCCCAGCAACCGCCACCGAGGCCGCGCTGGCCGAAGTTGTGTGCCCCGAACCCTTCCTGCATGTGCGCCCTGGCCTCTCCTCTGAGCTCCATCATCTCGTCCACCTGCTCCTGGGTGATGATCCCGCTGTCCACGGCGGCATCCATCCCCGGATATCCCATATGTCCGAATCCATGGCCGCGAGGTCCGTGGCCCCGGAGACCGAACATGCCGCCGTTCTCGAGGATGTTCTGCTTGATCTCCTCCGCACGCTCCTCCGTGATGAGCCCGTCGGCGACGGCATCGTCAATCATCGCCAGTTTGGCGTCGGTCATGGCGTCCGTCAACTGGTCCGTACCTACGCCGAGGTTCTCGGCCACCTTGCCGAAGAACTGGTCGGCTCGTTCGGATCGTGTTGGCGAACTGGTCTCGTCGGTCTCCTGTGCCATCGCTGGCACAACGATCAGGCCAACAATCGCCACCATGACGACCAGCGCTCCGATAACTCCCATCCAGCCTTTCTTTCTCATGTCACTCCTATCCTTTCTCTAAGTTTCTTCACCCGTTGGACCCTTAGTGCAGGTGCAAGAGTCCTTTCCTGCCAGCTGGCTTGCTTCTAGCCCGGAACATTGAAGTTCTTTGCTCCATCCTCATGGTAGCAAGCCAAGATGAACTGGCCATGAAACGAATCTGAATTTCGTGGGGAATCTCCAAGCTGGGCATGTTCATCTTCTGTTCATCTGGGTGTAATATAGTGATACCACATAGATGAACAGGGGCTGGCAATGCGAATCCTGGTTGTGGATGACGACAGGCGACTCAGCAGCATCATCAAGCGAGGGCTTCTGGAAGAAGCGTACGCCGTGGATGCTGCCCATGATGGTGAGGATGGGCAGTATCTCGCGGAGGTCAATCCGTACGACTTGATAATACTGGACATCATGATGCCGAAGAGGGATGGCCTCCAGATGTGCCGGGGGCTGCGGGCGAATGGCGTGAATACGCCGATTCTCATGCTTACCGCCAGAGACGCAGTGGAAGACCGCGTGAAGGGACTGGATGCCGGGGCGGATGACTACCTGGTGAAGCCATTTGCCTTCAACGAGCTGCTTGCCAGGGTTCGGGCTTTGCTGAGGCGGGAGGGGATGTTCAAGTCCCCTGAGATCGTGGTCGGGGACCTCGTTTTGAACACCTTGACGCGCGAGGTCAGGCGGGGCGACCGGGCCATAGAACTGACCACCAAGGAGTATGTCATCCTGGAGTACTTCATGCGCCATCCCAACGTGGTGGTCACACGGACCATGCTCGAGGAACATGCGTGGGACTACGACTTTGACAGCATGTCCAACCTTATTGACGTCTACATACGCAGATTGCGCAGCAAGATCGACGCGGATGGGGAGAATAGCCTGATCCAAACGGTCAGGGGTGCCGGGTACAGGCTGAAAGCATC
>JAZFSU010000138.1:0-16426 GCA_036446335.1 Dehalococcoidia bacterium
TAGGCCCTGGGGGCGTTGTTCGTGTAGTCAGTTATACCCACCAGGTCGGCGTCCTCGAAAAGCAGAGGCTCGATATTCTCGTCGACTATTCTTATGTCCCAGTCAGAGGGAGTCAATGCGGCCAGGTAGGCCAGACTTGCCGGCTGCAGACGCAAGACGCTGGCTAGAGTCATCTTAGCGCTCCTGGGGTACTGAGATGGATTGATCAACAGCAGTTTCTTGGTCATTGCGCACCCTTTTCGGACAGCGTTGTCCATGAACTCGGATCTGCGATTCGCCGTGAAATAGGGGCTCCACTGTCCACTTTCCGCTATGATTCAACCGCTTCCGCTTCCGCTTCCGCTTCCGGGCGCTCGTCAGCTGGCACGTCACATGTCACGCTGGTGGACCTCATTTCGCGTGCCCGCTCATCCAGGACGTGTTGGCGCTTCATTAGCACGAACTTGCTGTAGTCGCGGTTCAGGGTGTGTCCGATGAGAGCGAGCGACGGCCTTCGTGTGGTTATGAGGGTGTTGCAGGCCCTTCGCAGCGATGCTCTCCGCGATGTGAGCTGTTCGTACGTCCAGACGACTCCTTCCTCCAGCTCGTCCGGAGACATATGCCTGGGGATGAAGATGGCCTCCGCCATGTCATAGTGCTTCCAGTCCTCGGGGTAGTTGGTGCGGAGCAGCCTTCCTTCAGCGCGCATGCGCTCGTAGAGTCTCGTCCCTGGGAGGGGACACAGCATCGACACGTTCACCGTGTCTATCTTGGAATCGAGGACGAACTCCACAGTCCTCTCGAATATGTCCTTCCTGTCTCCGTCATTGCCCAGGATGATGGTCGCGTGCAGCCCGATGCCATGGTCATGCACTCTCTTGATCACCGCCTTGTAATTGTCTACGCCCACCTTGAGATTCCTGACCTTGCGCATACCGTGAAGCGATTCCTCGTTTACGGACTCCAGGCCCATGCACACCGCCAGGCAGCCGGACTTCCGGGCCCACTTCAACACGTTGGGGTACATGGCGAAATCAATCCCGACCTGGGCGAACCACCGCTTGTTCAATCCTCTCTCAGCCATCCCCCGGAACAACTGAATCGCCCTCTCCTCATCTTTGGGTCCGCAGCCTACGATGTTGTCGTCTGTGAAGAAGAAATCCCTGCAATCGAGCGCCTCCAACTCGTCGAGCACCTCTTGCACGGGCCTTTGTCTGTATGTTCGGCCGTTGAAGGCCGTCACGCAGCAGAACTCACAGTCGAAAGGGCAGCCTCTCGCGGTCTGCACGGAGGCTTTCATTCGGTATCCGTCGGAGTAGAGGTTGTTCCTGGGCCTGGGAAGATTCTCCATGGAAACACGGTCACCTCTGTAGAACGTCTTGAGCCTGTTCCCCTCGAAGTCCTCGAGAAGCTGCTGCCAGACGGATTCAGCTTCGCCGATCACGACGGAGTCCACGTATTTCGCGGCTTCTTCGGGCAGCACCGAGGCGTGGACGCCGCCGATCACCGTCTTGATACCCCTTCGTCTGAATTCCTCGGCGATCTCGTAGGCCCTCGGCGCACTGCTTGACATGGCTGTAATGCCCACGAGGTCAGCGTCTTCAAAAGTGAGATCTTCGACGTTCTCATCGGCTATTCGCACGTCCCAATCCGACGGCGTCAGGCCCGCGAGACAGGCGAGAGTGGGAGGCGCGAAAGTGATCCAGATCCCAACACTGGCCAAATTGAGCTTGTCCACGCTGCCCGGATTGATTAGGAAGAGTTTCTTAGTCATGGCTCTTTCACTTTCTAGATGGAGCGACTGAAGTGGCGTCAGTATACCAGCCGTATCAAGGCTTGTCTAGACTCCTTTAGTTGTCAACACCTCTATTTGTTCATCCTAAGTTGGATACCCCCGCGGACAAACGGCGTTGCCTGGTGCGTGTGCCGCGGGCACAACCCCACGACCAATCGAGCGACTGGTGTGGTACGAGTTTCTTGGCCATTACTCACTCCTCCCGCCAGCTACTATTGAACTGCAAAATGTGTCAGGTTCCAGCAGAGTGGAGCTGAAGCGACGTTTCTCTGCAACTGAGGGGGCTCGGCGGGTCCGACGCACAACTCTCCACACCGCGGCATGAACCACGAGGGGGCGAAGCCAAAGGTCTCTGATGTGAGTCGAGGTAGGTCTTCTTATACCACCATCATTGCAAGATGTCAATAGGAGATTATGCCTGTTTCTATGACAGGATCGCCGGGGGCATGGGGCAGAACCTGGGCTGGAATAGGGCAGGAAGTGTCGCTGAATCTGGGATTCACATGCGGGTGGGGACTAGCACCGTGCTTCGGGGCGACTCGGTCTTCTCTTGTGTTGTGCGGAACTCTTGCTGGGGCCTGGTTAGCTCCCTCTCGTCGTGCCAGTCTGAATCCGTCTTCACGTCGATTTCTTGGAGGCGATCGGGGACTGGTAGCAGGGGTCTGGGGTTTTATGATATCATAGGCGGCGGACGAGGAATATGATCCCGAAGTACAAGCCTCAGGATATCGAGAGTAAGTGGCAGGCCAGATGGGAAGCTGATCACCTCTATGAAGTAAGTGAGACTTCGGATCGCCCGAAGTGGTACGCGCTGACCATGTTTCCCTATACTTCGGGTGACCTGCATATGGGACACTGGTATGCCATGGCTCCATCGGATGTCCATGCTCGCTTCAAGAGGATGCAGGGCTATAACGTGCTTCACCCGATCGGCTTCGATGCCTTTGGGCTCCCTGCGGAGAACGCTGCGATCCGTCGCGGCATCCATCCCTATACCTGGACGATTCAGAATGTCGAGAACATGCGCCCCCAACTCAGGAGCATGGGCGCCATGTATGACTGGAGCCGTGAGGTTATAACCTGCCTCCCTGACTACTACAGATGGACGCAGTGGTTCTTCCTCAAGTTCCACGAGGCTGGTCTGGCGTACCGGGCCAACGCTGCCGCGAACTGGTGCCCCAATTGCCAGACGGTGCTGGCCAATGAGCAGGTTGTGGGCGAGGGGCAGTGTGAGCGCTGCGATACCATGGTATCCAGGCGCGATTTGGAACAATGGTTCTTCCGGATCACGAAGTACGCTGACGAACTCCTTGAATATGCCGGGGTGGAATGGCCGGAGCGCGTCAAGCTGATGCAACGCAACTGGATCGGTAAGAGCGTCGGCGTGGAGATCTCTTTTGGCATCGATGGATATGGGCCGGGAGAGGGCGAGATCAGGGTGTTCACGACCCGACCTGACACTGTGTTCGGAGTGACCTTCCTAGTGCTTGCTCCTGAGAATCCGCTGGTCGCCAAGCTCACGACGGCCGAGCACGAGAAGGAAGTCCAGGACTACGTTGCGAAGGCGCGGTCTCGGACGGAGATCGAGAGGCTGTCGACGGAGAAGGAAAAGACCGGGGTTTTCATCGGGGCCTATGCGGTCAACAAGCTGAGCGGTGAGAAGGTGCCGATCTGGATTGCCGACTACGTTCTCCAGACCTACGGCACAGGAGCCGTGATGGGGGTTCCCGCCCACGATCAGCGCGATTTCGAATTCGCCCACGATTTTGGCATCCCGATCAAGGTGGTGATTGCACCCGAGGGGTGGTCAGGGGAGGAATTCGAGGAGGCCTACGTCGAGCCCGGCACCATGGTCAACTCGGGGCAGTTCAACGGCCCGCACAGTGATCAGGGGAAAGAAGCTATCGCGGATTTCATGGAGGCCAACGGCCTGGGGGGGCGGACCACAAGCTATCGTCTTCGCGACTGGCTTATCTCCCGCCAGAGATACTGGGGAGCGCCGATTCCCATCATCTATTGCCCTGATTGCGGCATTGTTCCGGTCCCGGAGACCGATTTGCCGGTGCTGCTGCCCGAGGATGCTGAGTTCAGGCCCACGGGCGAGTCTCCGCTTACCTACCACGAATCGTTTGTTAACACGACATGCCCGAAGTGTGGCGGCCCCGCTCGGCGAGAGACCGACACTATGGACACATTCATGTGCTCCAACTGGTACTTCTTTCGCTACACGAGTCCGGGATACGACAAGGGGCCCTTTGACCCTGAGAAGTTGGCCTACTGGATGCCGGTAGATCAGTACACCGGTGGCGCGGAACATGCGACCATGCACCTCTTCTACGCTCGTTTTTTCAATAAGGCGATCCGTGACCTGAACCTCGTCAGCTTCGATGAGCCGTTCACCCGTTTGTTCAACCAGGGGACCATTGTCTCGGAGCACCAGAAGATGAGCAAGTCGCGCGGGAACGTGGTCAACCCGGATGAGTATGTGACAAGGCTGGGTGCGGACACGGTGCGCGGCTACCTCATGTTCATCGGGCCGTGGGAACAGGGTGGTGGCTGGGACGACAGCGGCATCAATGGGATCTCGCGTTGGCTTAACCGCGCATGGAATCTCGCGCTGGCGGAGGCGACGACCGGTGGTCAGCAACGAGTAGATCCGGAGGCCGAGAACCAGTTGCGGCGTCAAATACACAAGACTGTGAAGAAGGTTGCCGAGGATATTGAGAAGTTCCGGTTCAACACTATGCTGGCGGCTCTCATGGAGTACACTAACTACCTGACGAAGGTCAAGGAGAGGGGCGAGGTTGGTGAAGCCCTCTGGGGGCAGGCTATTGATACTCTGCTCCTTCTTCTTGCCCCTTCGGCGCCTCATCTGGCCGAGGAACTGTGGGAAAAAAACGGCCGCCCCTACAGCATCCACAATCAACCGTTCCCCACCTGGGATGAAGCTCTGGTTGAGGAAGAATCGATAAACCTTGTGATTCAGGTCAATGGGAAGCTTCGTGATCGGGTGGCTGTCCCGGCCACCATATCCGAGGCTACGGCTCGGGAGCTGGCGCTAAGCAACAAGCGTGTGCGGGCGCACCTTGATGGCAAGGAGATCAAGAAGGTTATTTACGTGCCAGGGAGATTGGTGAACATCGTGGTTGGCTAGTAGCGGGCATCAAACTCCTGTGGAGTTGCGAGAAATCGGAGGTGGGCTTCATGATGAAAGAGATACGTATTCATGCACGGGCAGGACAGGGATCGATTACGACCGCCACAATTCTGGCTCAGGCTGCTTTCGAGGACGCCAAATACGCTCTGTCGTTCCCCACTTTTGGCGCTGCACGCGTGGGGGCGCCGATGAATGCGTTTGTCCGGATCGGCGATGCCCCGATTCGGGTGCGCAGCCAGATTTACAAGCCGGACTACGTGCTGGTGCAGGATCCGTCTCTGCTTAAGGGCTTCGACGTCGTCGCGGGGCTGAAACCGGATGGTCTTGCTGTGATAAACAGTTCCAGGGCCCCGTCCGAGCTTGGGCTGAAGACCGACGCCAGGGTGATCACTGCGCCAGCGGGCCGGATCGCCATGGAGATCATGGGCCGGGCAGACCGGGTCAATACCGCTTTGATCGGCGCATTTATTGCAGCTACTGGAGAGTTGACCCTTGAGGCTCTAGAGAAATCAATCAACACTCGTTTCAAGGGCAAGGCGGCTGAGAGCAACTGGAAGGCGCTTGTTGAGGCATACAATGAGCTCAAGAACAGGGGGAACGGCTCATGAAGATCACGCTGGGGACGGTGACCGAACCAGGCGGGAGCCTTGTCAACAAGACGGGAAGCTGGCGGACGGCGAAGAAGCCGCGCTTTCTGCACCAGAGTTGCACAGACTGCGGTATGTGCGACCTGCATTGCCCTGAAGGCTGCATTTCTGGTGATGGCGAGAACACCTATGTCAACGACGAAGACTACTGCAAAGGCTGCGGCATCTGTGCCTGGATCTGTCCTGCGAAGGACATTGAGATGATACCCGAGGGAGGGGAAGATGACTAAAAAGATGATGCAGGGCTGTCGTGCAATAGCTGAGATGGCGACACTTTGCCGCCCCCAGGTCGTGTCGGCCTACCCGATAACTCCGCAGACCGTGATCGTGGAGGAGCTTGCCCAGATAGTAGCCGACGGCCGTTTGAAGGCGGAGTTCGTCAATGTGGAAGGCGAGCATTCGGCAGCCTCGCTAGTTCTGGGGGCAAGCGCTACCGGCGTTCGCGTTTTCACTGCCACCTCTTCTCAGGGGCTTCTGCTCATGGCCGAGGTGGTATTCAACATAGCTGGCATGAGGCTTCCGGTTGTGATGGTCAACGCCAATCGATCCGTATCGGCACCGCTCAACATCTGGAACGATCAGCAGGATTCCATGACTGTGAGAGACAGCGGCTGGCTTCAACTCTACGCCGAGAACAACCAGGAGGCCACCGACCTGCTTCTGCAGGCGTATCGGATCGCTGAAGACCACCGCGTGATGTTGCCTGTCATGGTTTGTGTTGATGGGTTCATACTGCCGCATGCCTATGAAGTGGTGGACATGCCGAGCCAGGAGGAAGTAGATGCTTTTCTGCCTCCCCATAAGCCCATATACAAGCTTGACCCGGGCAAGCCGCTCACTATGGGGGCCTACGCGGAGCCGGACAAGTACATGGAGACGCGATACATGATCCAACACACGTTGGAGGCGGCCATTCCCATAATCGAGGAGGTGGCCCAGGAATTCAAGAGATCTTTTGGGCGCTCTTCGGGCGGGCTGTTCGAGGAATATCGTGTGGACGATGCCTCCACAGTGGTTGTGGTGCTTGGCTCAGTGGCGGGAACGGTCAAGGATCTGGTAGACGAGCTTCGAGATCAAGGGCAGAAGATCGGAGTGCTGAGGCTCATAGCCTATCGGCCTTTCCCGAAGGAGGCTCTATGCCGGGCGCTGGGAAAGGCCGAGGACGTGGTTGTTCTGGAGAAGGCGCTGTGCCTTGGCAGCAGCGGCCCGCTTGCCCTTGATTTGAGGTCCGCCTTCCACGGCCGTCCGGCAAGTCCCAAGATCAGCGGGTTCACCATAGGTCTTGGGGGCAGGGACATCACCGGAGACGATATCAAATCAGCTGTAGACAGGGCGCAACTGCGGCTCACGGACATCGATTTTGTGGGCCTGAGAGAGGACCTGGAACTGGAGGGGATCAATGCCTAGCACAAAAGAACGAGACAGGTCGTGCGATCATCTTTTCACTTCAGGGCATACGGCTTGCCCAGGTTGTGGCCAGTCGTTGGCCGTCCGGCTGGTGCTGAGGGCAGCCGGTCGAAACGTGATCGTGGTCAACTCTACCGGATGTCTGGAGATCTTCAGCTCCAAGTTCCTTGAATCTTCGTGGGAAGTACCCTACATCCACTCACTGTTCGAGAACATAGGGGCCGTCGCTTCCGGTGTTGAGGCCGCGCTGAGGATCACCGAGCAGTTGGATGACATACGGGTGATAGCTATGGCGGGTGATGGAGCTACGGCCGACATCGGCTTCGGCGCCATCTCCGGTATGCTGGAACGGGGTCACGACATCCTCTACGTCTGCTATGACAATGAGGCCTACATGAACACGGGCATCCAGAGAAGCGGTGCCACTCCCAATTATGCTCGGACAACAACCACTCCCCCGGGCCGCGCCTCTCTGGGCAATACCAGACCCAAGAAAGACCTGCCTCAGATAGTAGCCGCGCACGGCGTGCCCTACGTAGCCACAGCTTCCGTAGCCTACATCCCCGACCTGGACAAGAAGGTGAAGAAGGCTCTTTCCATACGCGGTCCCAAGTACATTCAGGTTCATGTTCCCTGTCCCTTGGGCTGGGGTACGGAGCCGGCGAGAACAATCGAATTCGCCAGAATGGCTGTGAACTGTGGTCTTTTCCCATTGTTCGAGATCGAGGAGGGGAAGACGACGGCGAGGAAGATCGCCAGGAAGGTGCCGGTTGAGGACTATCTGAGAGAGCAGGTCCGGTTCAGGCATCTGTTCGGAAAGGACGGTCCGCTGCCGGAAGTAGAGGAAGTTCAGGGAGTAGCAGATAGCAACATCGAGCGATACGGGTTGATGGCGAAACAGGCGGGTTGAAGATGGGGGCGGGCGATCATGCCCGATGATGTACGTATCACGTGCGCTGGGTTGAACCATGTTCTCAACCCAGCGTTTCCTTTGGTTCTGCCTCTTGGTGTCAGACGATAGACGCTGCTTCTATCGTAGCAGTCTGCACTGCCGATCACGGCGGATGGCACGCGGGATGCTAGCTGAGGTCCGCGGTTGTGGCGAAGGCTGACGTATGCTGAATCGAATGAGAGGACTCTGATGAGTGGAGGCACCGTTTGAGATGGGCACGACAGTCCACAGGCTCGTAGATAGCCACGTGCATCTGGATGAGGTCGATGATGTGGAGGAGGCTTTGCGTCAGGCAAGACAGGCAGGAGCCATCGCGGTGATAGCCGTCGGCCAGGACAACGATTCCAACCTTCGGGTGCTCGAACTCGCTGAGAAGCACGTTGGGTTCGTCTATCCCGCGTTGGGCTTGCACCCATGGAACCTGGGTGATATCGATGCGGCGGGGGTCGAGCGAAGCTTACGTCTTATCGAGGACAATATCTCGAGGATAGTCGGGATTGGCGAGGTCGGCCTGGACTACCACAAACGAGTGAGAGCCAGGGCAGACAAGCAGCGGCAGTCGGAGGTCTTTGAGGCCTTGCTGGAGCTCGCAGGGAGATACGACAAGCCGGTCAGCGTGCACAGCAGATACGCCTGGAAGGACAGCTTCGACCTGGTCAGGGAGTCCGGCGTGAGGAAGGCCGTATTCCATTGGTACACGGGATCCTTAAACGTGCTGCAAGAGATAATCGGCGAGGGCTACTTGATCTCGGCAACTCCGGCAGCGGAATACCATGATGAGCACAGGCAGGCCATCAAGGAGACGCCGCTCGAGAACTTGCTCCTGGAGACGGACGCTCCCGTTGCGTACGGGAGAGAAACGAGATATCAGTCCCGGCCTGCCGACGTTGCCAGGTCTCTGGCGGCCGTTGCTTCGTTGAAGGGGCTCGACGAGAGTGTTGTAGCTCGACAGACTACGCTGAATGCAATGACATTGTTCAATCTCACTGACGTGGCTACAGAGCACTAGTTCTGGTTGGAGACGCGGAACCCACGAGTGCCCTCAGTCGTCCCACATGGGGTTGATGACAAGGCCAGCAGGGGTCTTGGGGTGGAAATATGTGGATTTCTGCGGGAGCCTCCTTCCGGCATCCGAGGCGTCGAGCATGCTGGAGACTGGCGCAGGATTGAGGAAGAAGGCTAATTGGAACTCCCCCGAGTCGATACGTGAGGCAGCCTCCACTGCGTCGCGCGTGAATCTCAGGTGCCTGACCTCTTTTTCCAGCGTGTCTATTCCCAGTGCTTGCTGCAAGACGATTTGTTGGAGAAGGACGATGTCCGTATCCTTCCACAATTGCAGGTCCTCCGCGCTCATCGCCTTGCCGAGATCGGCATCTTGCCTCAGCCGCATGAGACAGAGCTTGCTCTCGTGCAGCCCGTATACTCCCAGAAGGACACCATGCCGCCTCTCGTCCTCCATGGTCCGCAGCCAGCTCTCGATCGTTTCGGAAGGGTCTGGCAAGGGAGGAACCAAGTCTTCTATGCTGAAGTAGGGCGAGATCGCGTCCTTGAGCTTCTCTATCTTCTCTGGCCGCAGTCCCTGGACCATGCGATGGGTTGGCAGCATGACGAGTCCGGGGTCATGTGAGTCCATCAGACTCATCATCACGGAATTGAAGGGTTCTTTCCCGGTGGAAGAAGGGCTGGCCTCGAGTTGCTCCTTCCTGTAGCGCAGCGCCGTCTCATATCTGTGGTGCCCGTCCGCTATGTATATGACTCTGTCCGCAAGGAGCCGGCCAACCTCTTCTATCGCGGAGCTGTCTGACACCACCCACAGGTTGTAGCTCACTCCCTCGTCGTCTGCGGCGCTCATGTCGGCCGCCTTGTCGCACAGGCTGCGCCACAGGTTGAACGCCTCGCCGTTCTCACTACGCAGCAAGCCCATGATTGAGCTGAAATTGGCCCGGCATGATCTCAGCAAGTTGAGACGATCGAGCGCAGCCGCTTTCGCCGTCTGTTCGTGAGGGCGGATCTGCCCGGTTTGATAGTCGGCAAGCTCCACTCTGCAAATGAGCGACCAGCGGCTCTTCATGATACCGTGGAGTTGGAAACGGTGCTCGACGATGTACAGAGCGGGCTGCTCATCTTGAGTCAGAATGCCGGTTCGTAGCCAGTCGTCGAGCGTGGCTGCTGAGCGGGTGTACCTGTTGCTGGCCGCGGAATCGCCTTCATGCTCCTGTCCGTACTCAAGCCTGATGATGTTGAAGGGGCTTCTGGCTTGGAATGAGAGGCGCTGTTTGTCGGAGATTACATCGTATGGAGGGGTGATGACTGCCGAGGGGTCGGGGACTTGCTGCAAGTTGTAACGCAGGCCGCGGAACGGACGGACTTCAGACATGCAGCATCCCTAGAGATCTAGCGTAACACGGGCCTCAAGTGGAGTCAACTTGTCGTCTTCATCCCCGCGGGCCGCTTTCGGAACGGCGAGCGCATTGTACGACTCTGGTCAAGGTGGTAAAATGGCCGTAGCCGTAGGGATTCCATGAGGGTATGGGACGGTCTATCGATGTGACCGAAAGGGCTGGAGGTGAAGATGGATGAGATGAAGAGCGCTCTGGAGAGGGCGATGGAGCGGGCCGACCGATTGGGCAAGGCGTCCGAGGAAGACCGGATGAAATGGCAGTATCTCCCGGAGGGAGAGAAGCTGGCTGCCGGGCATATGAAAGGCGACAGCGATCTGCTGGTAGAGCTCGGCAAGTACGACGACGATGCGCGGCCGCATGTTGCCGAAGGAGCTCAGAAGGTGCTGGTTGGCAGTATGGACCTGCCCAGAAACGATGTCGCCAAGGCCTGGAACAAGAAGGCAATGGAGGCGATCAAGGAATTGAAGCGCGACAAGGTGGGCGTTGAGAACGTGTTCACCAAGATCAGGCGTGTGTTCAATCATTACGAGCAAGAGGGAGAGCAACAGAGAAAGCAGGCTTACGACGAGGTGAAGAGGGACGTCGAAGCGAAGCTCCGCCAGGCGATGCAGCAGTCTGGACAGGAGGCGCCGGCGAAAATGAACGTTGAGTCTCAACCTCAGTTTCAGCAAGAGTGGCGCCTGGCTATGGCACAGTTGGACTCACAGTATATTAATCTGCTTGACGAGTATAAGCAGGAGATTATGGGCACCGCCTAGTTGGGGAGAGGGGCATGATGCCCACCGATGTCGGCGCGTGAACGGCCCTTGGACGGGTTCGGTGCGCACAGACCGGATTTCGGGCGGCCCCGCGATGATACTGAGTCGCTGCAGGAGCGGCTGGGAACGCGACAGTTGTACGTGAACAGGGAAATGTAGCATGCCGGCAAACCTTCCCCCCCAGTATTTCGAGGCAGAGAAGGTCTACAGACAGGCCAAGACCGCGGAGGACAAGGTCGAGGCTCTGGAGGCCATGCTTGCCATTATGCCCAAGCACAAGGGCACGGACAAGCTGCGCGCTGAGCTCAGGCGAAGAATCGCCAAGCATAACGAGGAGGCGGAAAGAAGACCCGCGGGGGGCAAGAGGGGAAGCGCGTACAATATCAGGAAGGAAGGGTCTGGCCAGGTCGTGCTGGTTGGCCTTCCCAACGCGGGCAAGTCCAATCTGGTGTCGGTCCTCACCGGGACGCTTCTTGACGTGGGCAGCTACCCATTCACCACGAAGAGCGCGTCCCCGGCAATGATGAGGTTCGAGAACATTCAAATACAGCTCATCGACATGCCGCCGATAACGGATCGCGATGCCAAGGCGTGGTTTGCCCACCTGCTGCGGAACGCTGACATGCTGCTGATCATTGTTGATTTGGGCGGCGACGTCTTGGGCCAGATGGAGGCCATACTCGCCGAGTTGGAGAACACGAAGGTCAACGTGAGACGGAGCAATTCAACGGAGGAAATGTCTTTCGGCATAGTCCGGAAGAAAGCTGTGGTCGTAGGGAGCAGAAGCGACTTGGACGTGTCCGGTGCAAACTACGATGGCCTCAACGCTCGGTATGGGGAGGAGTTCCTCGTCGTTTCAGTCTCTGCGGAGAAGGGGACGGGGATAGACGAAATGAAACGTGTGGTCTTTGATGCCCTGGACATCGTACGAGTGTTTACGAGGTCGCCCGGCAAGAAAGAGGAGCTTGAAGAACCCGTGGTCCTCAAGAGGGGAAGCACGATTGAGGATGTGGCTGAGTCGATACATAAGGACTTTCGCAGTCAGCTGAAATATGCCCAGGTCTGGGGCTCAGGCAAGTTCGATGGCCAGCGGGTGAAGAGGGACCATATTGTTGAGGATGGCGACATAGTCGAGGTGCACGCCTGAGGCTGCTTCATGCGAGCAGTGGCTCTATTATCTTGGGCACCGGAGAGTCGTGGCCCAGGGGGATGGCAATGACATCGGACGGGGGGAGACTGAATGCCGGACTTCGATAACGCGAGTTCGTATGACGAGAGAATCGCGCATGTGGTGAGAAACACGGAGGTGCTGCGATCTCCGAAGCAGACCCTGGCCACCTTCGGCACGACTAGCATCTACTACTACATGTTGACCGAGCCTTCGTACAAGGACCTGGTGCCGGGCGAGGAAGAGATTGTGATCAGGGAGGGAAGGGTTCTTGCCCAGAGGCCGAGGGTGGTGACTCCGTCGTACCTGGTGAACATGGAGGGTTTCAGCGAGCATGCCCGAAGGTATATAGGCATGATTATCCAGCAGCATGGCCCTCATGCCCCAGGTCTGTACTATGGGTACAAGAACGAACCGAAGGAGACAAACATCGTGCCGTCTGATCTGGAGTCAGTCGTCCTCAGGCTGGGCGAGAAGATTGACAATGAGGGGGACGGGCTGACCACGATAATCAAAGGTGTTGACGCGATGTGGGATGTCTCCCTGCTGAAGTTTGTCTTCGATATCACCGGGGATTCCGTGAGCAGCAATGTGTCGGAGCTGGGGAGAAGAGGGCTTCTCGACATAGACCAGAGCGGAGTTCCCAGGGATGCTCGGCTGTCCATTGAGCACATGTTTGGCCTGGCGCAGAAAGGCGACCTCGATCCGTCGGAACTCAAGATGGAGATTGACAGGTGGGACCTGTTCAATGAGTATGAGGATAGGTTCTTGCGGCTGTTCCGCCGGTGAGCCGCGTTACGGGAGCAGGTTCTCCAGTGTTTCCACAGTGACTTCCTCCAGACTGTCCACGACTAGGTCGGCATCTCGCAGCCTCTCCGCTGGATGAGTGTTGGTCACTGCGACACACTTCATTCCGGCGTTCTTCGCGGCGCTGACACCGGCGATCGCATCCTCGATCACGACACAGCTACTCGGGGTGGCACCCAACCTCTCTGCGGCCAGGAGGAAGCCCTCCGGGTCAGGTTTGCCCCGCGAGACGTCCTTGTCAGAGACAACTGTCTCGAACAGGCCGATTATCTGCAGGGAGCCCAGAATCAACTCCAGGTTCTCTATCGGGGTCGATGACACCACGGCCATCTTCCACACCGCCGCCTTGAGCGAAAGCATCAGATTGAGTGCTCCTGGAAACGGCTTGATGCTCCGGCCGATGATTCTGCGGAAGACCTCCTCTTTCCTTCGCGCGAGGGTCTCCATCTCGTGAGCCGGGATATCCGCACCGAACTTCTCGGCGATGATCTCCGGGTTTCTCTTGCCGAACGCCTGCTTGAAGTCGGATTCGGTGAATGCTATTCCCCGGTCCAGCGCCAACCGCTGCCACGCGAGGAAATGGGATGGCGCAGTATCGGCGATGACTCCGTCCAAGTCCCAGACAAGCGCTTTCACAAACATGTGGGTCAGATGGCAGGAAGCGGCTATTTCGGCTACGCTTCCGTGTCCTCGGCCGCTGGGGCGCTAGACTCTCCCCGAAGCGTCTGCAATCGTTCGTATAGCGTGTGGAAGTTGATGGCCCACCCCACGCCGAACGCGTGCTCCGTGAACAGGCGCGGGTCCTCGGGATTCCAGTAGCGCTCGCGGAACCGCTCGGTCGTCGGCGCGCGGAAGTCGTAGGGGATCATATTCGCGATCTTGCCGTGCCACTCGCGCTCGTCGGGAGGCTTCTTCATCTCCTGGTAGACGGCCGCAACAACGAGCGAGACTGCAATGATTTTGAGGTGGTTACCAAACGCCTTCGAGCTATGTCTCACGGTCTACCTCCGGTATGATCTGCCGGTTTTCTTCAGCTACTTCCTCTCACCGGTCCTTCAGCGATCTGATTATGTTCTGCTGCCGAGCCTCTGTCAAGGGCACTCAATGCTGCGCGGGTGACGTTCCAGTCCGGCGGATGAACCCTCCGTTGCAGGTTGTTCCTCCAGGGATTTTGCATTGACGCTTCCCTGCTGCAGGTGGTAAAATGCTCGCCCGAGGATCGAAATCCGCACGTTGAAGGGGGGCACGACTGGTGAAAGAGTACGACGTTATGGTGATCGGGTCCGGGTCCGGGATGCTCATTGGGAGTGAGGCGGTGACCGCAGGTTTCAAGGTCGCCGTGGTGGACAGTAGCCCGGCCGGGGGCACCTGTATGAACCTGGGGTGCATACCTTCGAAGATGCTGATATACCCTGCGGACAGGATAGCCGATATCGAGGAAGCGAAGAAGCTGGGGATAGACGCGGCGGTACGGAACATAGACTTCGGCTCGATTATGGACAGGATGAGGAAAGGCAGGCAGGAGAGTCGGGACCACGTAAACAGAGGAATCAGAGAGGTCGAGAACCTGGATTTCTATGAGGGCGAGGGGCACTTCGTTGCGGACTACACCGTGGAGGTCGACGGCGAGAGAATGAAGGCCAAGAAGGTCTTCATCGCCTCAGGTTCGCGGCCGTTGATTCCGCCCATCAAGGGCCTGGAGGGTGTTGACTACTTGACGAACGAGAGTGTTCTTGAGCTCACCAGACGACCGGATAGCATTGTGATAATCGGTGGCGGATACGTGGCGGTGGAATACGCTCACTTCTTCGCGGCGATGGGCACGCACGTGACTGTGCTGGAGATGCTCGACAGGCTCGCTCAATCGGAGGAGCCGGAGATCTCCGCTCTGCTGGAACGTGAGATGAAGAAGCGGATGAGCATTCTCACGAATACCCAGGCCGAAGAGATCATGAAGAGCGGGAGCGGCTGCACGGTTGTCGCAAGAGAGAAGAGCACCGGCAAAGAGACGCAGTTCGCTGCAGAGAGGGTTATGGTCGCTGTGGGCAGAAGGTCAAATGCTGACCTGCTGAAGGTGGAGAACACGGGCGTCGAAGTTGATGGCAGGGGATACGTGAGGGTCAACGAGTATCTCGAGACCAGCAAGAGGAACATCTTCGCGGTTGGGGATGCTAATGGCCAGCAAATGTTTCTCCACGTGGCGAACAGAGAAGCGGCCCTGGCGTGGTACAATTCGACGAACAGGAAAAAGGTGGGGATGGACTACAGTGCGGTGCCGCACGCCGTCTATTCCCATCCGCAGATCGCCTCTGTGGGTATGACTGAGGAAGAGGCCGCGAAGCAACACCACGTTTCGGTTGGCAGAGCCAGGTATTGGGATACTGCCAAGGGCGAGGCTATGGTGGAGGAGGATGGCTTTGCCAAGGCGATAGTGGATGCGCACAGCGGGCGGATTCTGGGCTTCCACGTCGTGGGTCCCCACGCTCCCATGCTGATCCAGGAGGTCGTCAATACCATGGCCACTGGTGGGAGCGTAGATAGCATCTACCTCGGGATCCATATCCATCCCGCCCTTTCCGAACTCGTGCTAAAGACGTTTGAGAACCTGGAGGAGCACAACCATCGCTGAGTTTCTCGGGGCGTCTGCCCGTGCGCCAAGATCAGATGATTGGGGAGGCATGGCGTTGCTCTGGGGACTGTGATGCAAGGTGCTGCGGGCCGATCGCCCTCAAAGACAAACATTAGGCCGGGAGGGGAACCAGTTGGGGCTTGGCGGAAGCGGAGAACGACGAACGCGAGAAGGCCCGATGTTTCCTTGGAGGTTGCGATCCGTTTGACTTGGCGCTGGATTATCTTCCGAGTTATCGGACCGCGTGGACGCTACCACAATGCGGGCACCTGATGGAGGCCTTCTTCAGCTTGGGAGGTACTCTCAATCTGGTGCCGCAGTCGCAGTTGATGGTTCTGTAGTCGCTCTTGCGCCACATCAGGTCGGACACTTCGCGGGTGCGATCCACCTTGCTCGGCTCCGGCTCCATTGGTGCCGTATCGGATACCGCTGCCCTCAGCCCGACCACGCCGGCGCCAGCCAGGGCGGAGGCGGGAAGAACTGATCCACCGCCCTTGTGGATCTGCTGGTAGGCATTGCTGTAGTCGGCGAAGGAAGCGCCCCCGGCCATAGAACGGAGGATGCGCACTCTCTCGGAGATAGGCGGATGCGTGCTGGAAAGATCGGTGGCCGCCTTCTTCTTCTTGCGGAAGGGATTGATTATGTACATTGGAGCTGTGGCTTGGTTGGCAGACTGCAATTGCAGCTTGGAACCGCCGAGCTTCTCCAGAGCAGAGGCAAGTCCG
>JAZFSU010000139.1:0-4509 GCA_036446335.1 Dehalococcoidia bacterium
GAAACCAGCGCGCCAGCCTGCTGGATACTTGCCCTCCTCACCCTCGGTACTATATTCCCATCGATAACTACCTGAAATCGCTATTCATATCCGGTGACGGGTGCGTTACTGTTTGAGTAGGATAGTGTCACTAACGGCATCTTGCCGAGATATGGCGAGAGGATCGTGAGGCGAATCATGGAGAATGGCCAACTCGAAGCAATGCTGACCGCACGCCAGGTAGCTGATTTCCTTCAGGTCAGCATTTCGACCGTGAGGCGGTGGAGCGACCGCGGCATGCTTCAGTTCTATCGCATCGGTTCCCGAGGAGATCGGAGATACCGACGTGACGATGTCATGCGTTTTCTGCACGAATCCACAGGTCGCGGGCCGGATCAAGCGGCGCAGCTTCAGCCGCCAGCCCGTTTCAGCGAAGGCAGATGACCTGCCGCCGACCCAGGGGAGAGTTGGGCAGTCCGCTCATAATGAGCGCCAACACCCGATCACCAGATTGAGCGGTGGCAGCAGCACGGGAGCTGTGGCCGATGGCATTCCAACCGTTTGCAAACAGAGAGAACGAGAGATGAGGGACACGACCATAAACGATATGCGCATGACCGAGAAGATGCTACTGCTCAGCTTCGGGCTGGCCGTCTTCTTCTGGATCGTCGAATCCATCATGGCCGCCTTCGCATTCCACAAAGGCAGTCTCGCCAGCCAGCTACTATCCTCAGAACCGCATCAGTTGTGGATGTATGCACTGGTCCTCTGCATCCTCATAGTGCTTGGCGGATACGCCCAGGTCATTATCCGGCAGCGGAAGCGGGTCGAGCAGGCGTTGAGGGACTCGGAGGCCAAGTATTCGGCGCTCGTCGAGCAGGCGAAGGACGGGGTCGTCATCGTCCAGGACGGAGCGTGCAAGTTCGCCAACAAGGCCATGGCTGAGATCAGCGGTTATTCGCTCGAGAAGATGATGGAAACCCCGTTCTCTGAGATTTTGGCACCGGAATCGAGTGATCTGATGACCCAAATAAGGGAATCGAGCGCCACCGGCAAGAATACTCCCATCGTCTACGAAGCCAAGATCCTTTGCGCCGATGGGACTCCAAAGGACGTGGAGATATCGGCCAGCTCCATCCAGTACGACGGAAGACCTGCTGGCATGGGGATTGCGCGCGACGTTACGGAGCGCAAGCAGGCGGAGTACATGCTGAGACAGCAGGCTCAGGATCTGGCTCGTTCCAACTCCGAGCTTGAGCAATTCGCCTACGTCGCCTCCCACGACCTGCAAGAGCCCCTGCGCATGGTGGCAAGCTATGTGAAGCTGCTCGAGCGACGCTATAAAGACAAGCTCGACGCAGACGCCAACGATTTCATCGGATTCGCCGTTGACGGCGCCAATCGCATGCATCTCCTGATCAATGCCCTGCTGGATTACTCGAGGGTAGGTACCCATGGCAAACCTTTCGAGCCAACCGACTGCAGCACCGTAGTCAACGAAGCCCTTGCAAACCTCCGGGCCGCCATCGGGGAGAGCGACGCGGAAGTGACTTGTGACGAGTTGCCCCCTGTCATGGCGGACCCCTCGCAGCTTGTTCAACTTCTCCAGAATCTGATCGCTAACGCCATCAAATTCCGCAGTGTGGAAAAGCCACGCGTTCACATCTCTGCTGAACGAGCGGGGAACGATTGCACGTTTTCCGTTCGGGACAACGGCATCGGAATCGATCCGAGCTACGCAGATCGCGTCTTCGTGATCTTTCAGCGGCTGCATGACAGGGAGGAGTACCCAGGCACTGGCATCGGTCTCGCGATCTGCAAGAAGATCGTGGAGCGCCACGGCGGCCGGATATGGGTTGAGTCGGAGCCTGGACAGGGTGCCACATTCCGCTTCACCATTCCGGGGGCAGGGGAGGAACAACCGTGATCACTCGAAAAACCACCCGGCCTTTCGAAATCCTGCTGGTTGAGGACAACCAGGGTGACGTGCGTCTGGTGCAGGAATCCTTCCATGAGACCGGGCTGCTTCACAATCTGAACGTGGCCATCAACGGTGTCCAGGCCATGAGCTTCCTGCGCCGCGAGGGCAGGAAGTACGCCCAGGCGCCTCGCCCTGACCTGATACTCATGGATCTCAACATGAGGGATAAAGACGGGCGGCAGACCCTCTCCGAGATCAAGGCCGACAGGCATCTGCGGAGTATTCCGGTAGTGATCCTCACCGGGTCGCCTCACGAACGGGACATCTTCAACGCCTATGACTCGCAAGCCAACAGCTATATCGTCAAGCCGATCGACGTCGAGGAGTATATGGATGCAATCAAGGCCATCGAGGCGTACTGGTTCTACACCGTAAAGAACTTCTTGCGATGAACAGTCGATACCCGGACGAACCATCCGTATCTCACTTGCCAGTCCGAAGAACAGGAAATGAGGACTCATGAAGACAGCAGATAGAACGCGGACCTTCGAGATCTTGCTTGTGGAAGACAACCCCGGCGACGTTCGCCTGACAGAGGAGACCCTCAAGGAGAGCGCCCTGTCCCATCGGCTCAGCACGGCCCGAGACGGCGTGGAAGCCATCTCCTTCCTGCGCCAACAAGGAGCTCACTGCGATGCCCCTCGTCCTGACCTAATCCTGCTCGACTTGAACTTGCCCAGAAAAGACGGGCGCGAAGTATTGGCGGAGATCAAATCGGACAGACGCCTCAAGCTCATTCCGGTAGTGGTCCTCACCACCTCGGATGCCGAGCAGGACGTGCTCAGGTCCTATGATTTGCACGCGAACTGCTACATCACCAAACCGGTAGACCTGGACGAGTTCATCGACGTTGTGAAAGCAGTTGAGACCTTCTGGCTCGGCATGGTGAGGCTGCCGCGCAGCGGATCGGGGGCATCATGAAGAACGAGGAACCCCAGAAGGAACCCAGGTCGCTCCAAAGAACCGGGTGGGCAGACGTCAAGGAGATGCTCGCGAACTTCCTGCTGATACTGTTCGGCGTTTGGCTCCTGGGTCGATTGGTCGCGTTCGGACTCGACGGCTGGGTCGCGACCGGGATACCCACAACGCCCTGGCTTGCCCTGCAGGTGATCATGTCTCTGAGCATGATCGCTCTGGGACTGGACAGATGGCGAAGCCATTTCAGGACGAAGTAGCCACGCCCGATTGAATCGGAATCTCAGGCGCAGCAGCAGGATCACGGCTCCAATCACCAAACCGCGAGACGACGGGCCGAAACAAAAGTACCTTCCACGTGAGTACATTGGTAGGCTTGTTATGCCCCGCCATTCGAGTCAGAATAATAGCACTATTAGGGGAGAAGAGCCGAAATGTTAAAGACAGTCGAGCCAGCCCCGGCAAGACCCGCGAAAACCGACGACAGGGAACTTGAGTTCGAGATCGGCCGGGACAGCATTATGACAGTTCGCATATCGTGTGGTGCCCGGGGCACGGTCACCGCCGACGTGCTGCCGGAGCGCAGCAACGAGCCCTTGAAACGGCAGGAAGGGGATTCGGATATGGGCCCGGGTCCCGAGGGAGCAAATGCCTGAAGCGATTCTGAACGCATCATACACAGTATCGGCCAGCGCTCTACTCATCATCCTTGGGCTGACCTTCGACTACCTCCGTCAGGCAAAGCATAGGATCTAGGCGACATCTCCACGATCCGAAGAAGGCCAGGCAGTCAGGCCCCGCAGCGTCTCTTTCTCGACCTCAAGCGTCCCTTCCGCACCTGAGATCCTGCATTCCAATGCACCCCACCGGAATCATAGCGTGACTTCACTTGAATGACCGGAACGTGTCTGGCCCATCGCGGAACTCCGCTAGATTTTTCCTCACATCCGACTTATAATTGAGTCGAGTTGCGCCATGCCTCCGGAAGTACGCTCCGCAAATCTCCGGAGGTTATCGGTTCCCGGCAACAGAGCCAGAGTTCAGCAAGTGCGAGGCAAGATAACATGCGTGACAAGATAGGCGAGGCACTGAAAGGTCACGACGCCGACTACATCGAGATCCGCGTCGAAGAAGGAGAGACCACGCGTATACAGTACCGTGGCAAGGAACTCGAGGACATAGGCAGGACCAGCAGCCTGGGAGGGAACGTACGGGCACTTGTGAACGGCGGCTGGGGCTTCATCTCCTTTAACGACCTGAGCCAGCTGAGGACGAAGGTGGAGACGGCAGTGCGGCAGGCGAGGCTTGTGGGCAAGGAAGAGAGCAAACTTGCGCCCGTTGAGCCCACGGTTGACACTGTGGAACCTGAGGTCAAGAGGGACCCGTCAGAGATACCTCTGGCCCAAAAGAAACAGATCCTTGACGAGTACAACGGCGTGATCTGGAGCGTTCCCAAGATCCAGACCTCCACCATAATGTACTCCGACAGACGGAAGAAGGTCATCTTCGCAAGCTCCGAGGGGAGCTACATAGAGCAGGCGAGGGTGGACCTGATGGCGAGGTTCAGCGCCGTGGCGAGGGACGGCGGCAACGTGCAGCAGTCGTCACTGAGCTTGGGGAGCAGCGGCGACTAC
>JAZFSU010000140.1:0-2510 GCA_036446335.1 Dehalococcoidia bacterium
CGATTTATACCCGTTGTTGATGGTTAGTACATTATGTTTCCTTCATATATTTTTCAAATTCCCCAAAATCTACATCTGTCATTACAGACTTAGGTGGGTATGTATGCCCCATTAATCCAAGATAAAGAGAGATTGGTTTCAATTCTTTTTTTCCAATTATTAATGTGACGCCTACGGTTGTGTTCCATCAAACCGTCACAATCTGCCATAAATAAGTGGGCGTCCTCCTCGAGCATCACGCGGATCCGGCTCCCGCCCCACTCCGCAACGGTCACGGACACGTTGAGTTCAATGGCCCAGCAGGTGTGCGCCATGAGCGGCGCGTCGCCCGGGTCGGGGACTCCCTGTTGTCGGTCCCAGAGCCCGATGGTGGGTCCCGCGCCGTGACCGTGCAGACCCAGTGGGTGTGTGTAGATCGTGGCCTGCAGCCCTTCCTCGCGGGCCGCCGCCAAGGCGTCCGCCAGCACCCGGTTCCCCGTGCGCCCGCGGGCGAACTGCGCCAGCATGAGATCCTGCGCCCGGTTCCCGGCCGCCAGGGCGGCCAGCAGTCCGGTGGGTGGCTGCGTCTCCTGCGGACGCAACACGTAGGCGTGCACCTGCGTGTCCGTGTTCAGCCGCAGGTAGGTGATGACCTTCCCTGGGGACTTCGGACACCCCATATAGCGCGGAATGCGCGAGGATGTCCGACATGGCACGAAGAAATCGACGGAAGTACACGCCGGAGCAAAAGGCTGACGCAGTCCAGCTGGTGCATGAGGTCGGAAGCCTGGCACAGGTTGCCAGGGACCTGGACCTGACGGAGAGTTCTCTACGCAACTGGGTGAAGCAGGCCAAGATCGACGAGGGCCAGGGCCCGGAGGGCGCTCTGATGACCGAGGAGCGGGAGGAGCTGCGGCGTCTTCGCCGGGAGAACCGGACTCTCGAAATGGAGCGCGAGTTCCTAAAAAAGGCCGCAGCCTTCTTCGCCAAGGAACAAGATCGGCCTACGCGCTGATCTCGGCGGAGAAGGCCAACTACCCAATTGCTCTGATGTGCCGCGTGCTCGAGGTGTCCCGCAGCGGCTGGTATGCCTACGAGTCGCGGATACGCCCGAGTGATCGGGAGATCCGGGATACCCAACTCACGGAGAAGATCCGCGAGGTCCACGTGGCGAGTCGCGAGACCTACGGAAGCCCTCGCGTCCATGCTCAACTGGTCCGCGACGGCGTGGACGTTGGACGGGACCAAGTGGCTCGCCTCATGCGTGCCGCGGGAATCAAGGGCCGAGTGCAGCGCCGGTTCAAGGTCACGACGGATTCGAAGCATGACATGCCGGTCGCGCCCAACACGTTGGACAGGGAATTCGACGCGGGATCCAGCGATTCAGTGTGGTGCGCGGATATCACGTACATCCGGACTCGGTCAGGGTGGGTGTACTTGGCAGCGATCATCGACGTGGCCACGAGGATGATCGTGGGATGGTCGATGGCGACGCACATGCGTACCGAGCTCATCGTGAATGCACTGCAAAATGCTCTGGCAACATGCGGGCCGGCGCTGAAACGCTTGCATCACTCCGATCGCGGGTGTCAATACACGGGAACGACCTACAGGGACCTCCTCGAGGAGTACGGCATCGAGTGCAGCATGAGTCGCAAGGGCAACTGCTGGGACAACGCGCTGATGGAGAGTTTCTTCGGCACCTACAAGCAGGAATGGGCTCATCACCAGCAGTGGTCCGGCCTGGGTGATGCTCGTGCCTCGACGTACGACTACATCGAGGTCTTCTACAACCGGCAACGGCTTCACTCTGCGCTGGGGTACAGAACGCCGGCGGAAGCAGCCGCAGCCTCGGCATGAGCAACCATCACGATTGCCCACAGGTTATGAGTCTCCTCCCCCTGGACCCCCACCTCTCGGGGCTCTGCCCCGAAACGCCGCGCTGCGCTTCAGCCAGCTTGAAGGCTGGCTCCGCGCGGCTCCCCGCTGGGGAAGGGAGGACCCTTCCCCAGACCCCTTCCCCCTTGACTGACGAGTCCCATCAACCTCTACTCAAACCAACCACCTAAACCTCGGTGTTCGAAGAACCCAGGAGGGTCAAGGCCAGCCGCTCGCTGATGACGCGTTGCATGTGACGCGTCTTGCGCTCTCCGAGTCCGATCTCGTTCAAGCGCGCGATGCACGGGCCGACCCCCCTGACCAGCGCATCGAGCATTCTCTCGGTAGCCGGTCGCCGAACCCCGACGCGCTCGCCCCATGCGATGAAGTCCTTGCGGCGGAGCTTCTTGTCACGGCCTTCCAGCTGGAGTGCAAGACTCTCATCGCCGTAGGGCAACGTGGAGAGTAGGTCGTAGATCGGTGTCAGGCAGACCCGGCCTTCGATCACCTGCACGCTGATGTTCTTGCCGTGGAGGTCGCCGTTCCCGATGAGGTAGGAGAGGGCTTGCAGTTGCAAGAATCGAAGGCGCTCTACCAGGGGCGCGGAACAGACTTCCAGTGCATCGGCGATCTCTCTCGAGCTGAGGCGGTAC
>JAZFSU010000141.1:0-2463 GCA_036446335.1 Dehalococcoidia bacterium
CTGACGGACGCTCCGGATCCAAAACAGGCTGATTCTAGCGCCCACGGACGCCCAACACCGGCATGGGGTTCAGGAGGTTGCGAATTCGAATCTCGCCGCCCCGATTGCAGGAACCGTTGTGAACATAACTATTGGATGGGAACAGCTTTAGGCTGGCGGAGGATCGGAACTTGCCTCTTGGGCTGCTGCAGCCCGCGGGGGGAGTTCGACCCCCGTGGGGGGCTGAGAGCGACGGTACTCGACAGTTTGGGGACAAGCGCACGGTGTTATGATTGCGTTCCGGTAGGACGATGCTGATCGCTGCAGACATTCGGTGATCTGCTTACGAATAGACACAAAAACGTAATCCGATTCTAGGTGAAGTCGGGGCCACCCGGATGCTGACAGCGTCCGCGCGATTAGGCTGACCGCCTGGACCGTACGAAGCGCGAACCTCGGGACAGACCGTGCGGTTCTCAGCGTGAGCCGTGCCGGGCTATACTGCAAGCGAACGTGGAGGGCAGGAGTGTGAAATACACTGACCACACATTCCAGCCCCATTTGCGGTCGAATTAGAAGTTGGGCGTCACGCCGAGGCCTGACGACCTCGCGAGGATGATATGCCGATGTACAGAGAGCTCGCCAAACTCGTAGCACTGTCTTGCGTCGCGGTGACGGCTACCGCCTGTTCGCCAACCCACACCGAGAGCGACGGCAACAACGCTACAGTCATGCCGCCCGAGCCGATGGTTACCTTTTCTGACTCTGACGCGGATGCAGTCGAGCACGGTGAGTTAATCCTCGATGTCGACGAGGGGAGACATGCGTTGCATGCTCAACATCATCCCCATACGGTGAAAGAGACACGAAGGATACCAGGGCGCTTCGAGCCACCGGCTATGACATCTGTTGAAGAACTCGCTCTGTCCAAACGGGATCTGGTAGTGATCAACCCCGGACCCGGTGAGTACGTCCATGTGATGGAGGGGCAGAGACACGGTTATCGCAATCTGACCGTCGGGATTACCTACACTGCTCCAGGAGGCGCCCCACCGATGCACACGCACCTGGGGGAGGAAGCACATGTACTCCTCGAAGGCAAAACCCTCTACGCCCTGGGTGATGAGATCTTCACCATGGACGGCCCATATATCGTCAACATCCCCCCGATGGTCCCTCACTCGTTCCAGAATCTCGGAGATAAACTCGCCGAGCTTGTCGTGATCTTTCCCACCAACGTCTGGGAGTATGACGTCTTAGACTACTTTCCCTTCGCGACTCCTAAGGCCAAGGCGATCGTAGAGCAAGCGAAACGAGGTGGGTCGGCACAGCCTTCGGAGGAGTAACGTCGGCTTGCAATCAACTGCGAAGCGTGACGTCTGACAAGGGCTTGCAGCTGACAACGAACAGCTCGTTCCAAGCGAATTCTGTAGGCTCTTGGCGGCGGGGCCGCTGTGCCTCAGCGTTGACTGTCAGCGCTGTTCGTTACAGCTGAAGCCCGATCCGTTATACGGCGCTGGAGACTGGCCTGACCCCCTGAAACGAGTCCGACTGCAGAAGTAGTATAGTGGTCGGATCGAATCATCAGGAGGAGGCGGGATATGGGTCAGAAGCGATACACAGCCGAGCAGATCATCGGCAAGCTGCGGCAGGCGGAAGTGAGATTGGCCGAGGGCAAACGGGTAGCCGAGATCGTGCGGGAACTGGGGATTACGGAGCAGACGTACTACCGGTGGCGCCGTGAGTACGGAGGCCTGAAAGTATCGCAGGCTAAGCGCCTGAAAGATCTGGAGCGGGAGAACGGACGGCTGAAGCGGGTGGTGGCCGACCTGACGCTGGACAAGCTGATCCTGGAGGAGGCGGCCAGGGGAAACTTCTAAGCCCCGAGCGTCGGAGGCGCTGCGTGGTGCATGTGCGCCAGAAGTTCGGGGCATCGGAACGGCGGGCCTGCCAGGTGCTGGGCCAGATACGTAGCACCCAGCGCCGGCAAATGAGGACTCGCGGCGACGAGGAAGCGCTGCGTGGGGACGTGGTGAAGTTGGCGAGCCGGTACGGGCGTTACGGCTACCGTCGGGTGACGGAACTCTTGCAGGCGGAGGGCTGGCGGGTGAACCACAAGCGGGTAGAGCGAATCTGGCGGCAGGAAGGCCTGAAGGTGCCGAAGAAGCAGCCGAAGCGGGGCCGGCTGTGGCTGAATGACGGATCCTGTATTCGGCTGAGGCCGACACATCGGGGCCACGTGTGGTCGTATGACTTCACGGCGACGCGTACGCATGACGGGCGAGCAGTGCGGATGCTGACGGTGTTGGACGAGTACACCCGGGAGTGCCTGGCCATCGTGGTGGAGCGGAAGCTCCAGTCCGATGACGTGCTGCACACACTGGCGGAGCTGTTTGCCCGGCATGGGGCGCCCGAGCACCTGAGATCGGACAACGGGCCGGAATTCACGGCCAGGGTCGTGCGTGAGTGGCTAGAACGCGTCGG
>JAZFSU010000142.1:0-34210 GCA_036446335.1 Dehalococcoidia bacterium
ATGGCTACGAGTTGATCGCCTATTGTCTCATGCCAGACCACCTGCACATTCTGGTTCAAGCAGGAGAGAGTCCAAAGGACCTGAGCCAATTCGTTCGAGGGTTCAAGTCCTATTGCACCACCATCACTCGTAGCGTCGCCACTCCGGCGGCGACGAACTCAAGGTTGTGGCAAAGGGGTTTCTACGAGCACGTCTTGCGCAAAGAAGAGGACATCGAAGGTGTTGCCGAGTATGTTCTAAACAATCCTGTGAGGAATGGCCTGACATCGGTTCAGGGCCAACACGAATGGTGCGAGCTTGTTCCTCGTTGTGACAGAAATCACGACGCTTCATAGATGATGACCGACACTACAGCGCCGGAGGAGACACACAAATGGCTGAAGCAAGACTAGCAGTAATCGGGGGAAGCGGACTCTACGAGATAGAGGGATTGAGCGACATTGAAGAGGTCAAAGTCAAGACCCCGTTCGGCGACCCCAGCGACACTATCGTGCTGGGATCCTTGGGAGGGGCGAGGATCGCCTTCTTGCCCAGACACGGCCGCGGGCATCGAATCCTGCCAACTGAACTGCCCGTGCGAGCGAACATTTGGGCTCTGAAGTCACTCGGGGTCGAGTACATAGTCTCCGTGAGCGCGGTGGGCAGCCTCAAAGAGGACGTCCAGCCTCTCGACATCGTTATCCCCGACCAGATCATCGATCGCACGAAGAGCCGTGTGCACACATTCTTCGGCGAAGGCATCGTGGTGCATTGCACTTTTGCCGATCCCTTCTGCACAGCGTTGAGCCAACTGCTTTATCAGGCAGCCAACCGTCACGGAGGGACGCAGGGGCCACGCGTGCACCCCGCGGGAACCTATGTGGCGATGGAAGGGCCCTTCTTCTCTACCAGAGCAGAGTCCAACCTCTACCGCTCCTGGGGGGCCAGCGTGATCGGCATGACTGCCCTTCCCGAGGCCAAGCTGGCACGAGAAGCTGAGATGTGCTATGCCACCATCGCTTGCGTTACGGACTACGATTGCTGGCACGAAGTACACGAGTCGGTCAACATCGACATGATAGTCGCAAACCTGATGCAGAGCGTAGACACAGCCAAGGAGATAATCAAGAGTGCGAGCGCCCAGCTTCCGGCGCGAAGGGAGTGCGGTTGCGCCACCGCACTCAAAGATGCTATCATTACGTCGAAGGAAGCGATTCCCCCCAACAGGAAGCAGGAGCTCGCTCTATTGATAGGAAAATACCTGGAATGAGCAAAGATAGGTTTGAGTTCAATGGCCTGCCTACGGCCATTGGCAGCATGCCGCACGTTGATGCGAAGGAAGCTTGTTCCGTGGTCCTGGCCCATCTCCCCGAGATCCCTGTCTGGCCACAACTGCCCGCAAGGTCCTTTCACGAGAATATGTATGCCCAGTACAGCGAGGGATTCCCAGGGGTGATACTGGAAGAGGAACGCATATGGGTGGACCGCACGCTGGACCTGAGCGAGCCCCTCGAGAAGCTCTATGCTGCATATCTGGAGGGCAGCACGGATCAGGCGGCTTTCGGCGACGACTACGCTGGGGGCTTCCGCATCTTCCTCGACACAGCGGGCAAGAACGGCGAGAAGGCGATCAAGGGGCAAGTGACCGGCCCCATCAGCTTCGGGTTGGCGGTTACCGACCAGAACAAGCGCCCACTGCTCTACGACGACGTCCTCGCTGACGCCATCGCCAGGCATCTCAGGCTCAAGGCTTCGTGGCAGGAACAGGCTCTCAGGAGGATTTTCCCGACCACCATAATCTCCATCGATGAGCCCTACCTTTCTTCACTTGGCTCGGCGTTCGTGTCTATACCTCGCGAGCAGGTGATAGCTCTTCTTGAGGAGGTCCTGGGAGGGATAAGCGGCCTCAAGGCGATTCATTGCTGCGGCAACACGGACTGGGCAATGCTGCTGCAAACCTCTATCGACATTCTCAGCTTCGACGCCTACTCCTATGGGGAGGCGTTGAGCCTCTATCCGACCGAGGTCGGGGAATTCCTCGACCGAGGCGGAGTCATCGCCTGGGGAATCGTCCCCAACGACGAACAGACTCTGGCCAGCGAAACGGAAGTGGGTCTTGTGAGTCGGTTGAGCGACGCAATGGCGTTGCTCTCCAAGAAGGGTATTGACCTCCACACGATCCAATCGCAATGTCTGATCACGCCGTGCTGCGGGTTAGCATCGATCTCTCTGGAGGCGGCGGCCAGAGCCCTTGAGTTGACCAGCCTGGTCTCAGCAGAATTCAGGAAGAGTATCAACGTACACGCCTGACGACAGCTGAGGCAGTACCAAGCCAGCTGGAACATCCTGAAGGAGGAATTATGAGCCCCAGGGCAAGACGACTTGGCAGAGGCGTGGCTCTGGTAGGCGCCGGGATGTCAAAATTCGGCGCCTTTCCCGACAAGAGCAGCCGCGATCTGTTTGTAGATGCATTCACCGCCATGGCCAAGTCGGTTGACAAAGGGGTCGACCCCAAAGACATCGATGCCCTCTACATCGGGAACTTTTCGAGCGACCTGTTCGAGGGGCAAGGACATATCGCGCCCATCGTTGCAGACTGGGTGGGACTGGTCCCGAAGCCAGCCACCAGGGTGGAGGACGCCTGTGGCAGCGGCGGCGTTGCCATACGAGAGGGCATCATCGCCATAGCATCCGGCATCTGCGACGTTGTCCTGGTCGGCGGCACCGAGAAGATGACAAACCTTCCCACAGAACGAGTGACCGATACGCTGGCGGCAGCCAGTGACACGATATATGAAGGTGCGTGCGGTTTCACCTTTCCCGCGCTATACGCTGCCATGGCTACCGCATACATGGCCAAGCATGGTGCCAGTGTGGAGCACCTGATGAAGGTCGGGATCAAGAACCACAACAATGGTGCTCTCAACCCGAAGGCCCAGTTCAACAGGTCCATCAGGAATCTCATGGATTCCAGGATCGAAAAGGCAAAGCAAAAGGGGGAGCCAGTCCCCAGCTGGCGCGACGAGCTCGACTTCCTCAAAGATCCCAAGGCCAATCCCATCGTTGCCTGGCCGATGAGGCTCTTTGACTGCTCCCCCATCACCGACGGGGCTGCCTGTGTCCTGCTGGTCGCGGAGGACCTGGCCAAGAACTTCTCCGACAACCCCATCTACATCACCGGCACCGGCCAAGGCAGTGATCACGCCCTGCACGAGCGGGAGGACATGACGTCGATACAGGCGGCAAAGATCGCAGCTCGTGACGCCTACGAGATGGCAGGAGTCGGGCCCGATGACATCCAAATCGCCGAGGTCCACGACTGCTTCACGATTGCCGAGCTCGTGGCTATCGAGGACCTGGGCTTCTTCAAGGCCGGCGAGGGATACAAGGCAACGGAGCAGGGGCTCACGGCTCGTGACGGTGCCCGGCCCATCAATACTTCAGGGGGCCTCAAGTCCAAAGGGCATCCCGTGGGAGCTTCCGGAGTGGGACAGGTTGTCGAGATATGGACTCAAATGAGAGGCGAAGCCGGTCCGAGACAAGTACCGGGAAAAGAGATCCGTCGCGCCTTGACGCACAACGTCGGCGCTACCGGTGGAAGCTGTGTCGTTCACATCTTCGAGAGGAGATAATTTTTGGCTGACGAAAGAGAGATCAACAGCGCCTCCTTCTATCAGTATCTTGGTGAGAAGAAGCTCATGGCTTCAAGATGCAGGAAGTGCCAGGCCCTGTACCTGCCACCCCACTCCCTCTGTGCAAAATGCAGGGGGGATGACATGGAATGGGTAGAGATGAAGGGGAATGGCAAGCTAGCGGCCTTCGCAGCCATATCGGTGGGCCCGACAAGCACCATTGAGGAAGGCTATGATCGAAACAACCCGTACCTGGTGGGGATCGTACAGCTGGACGAAGGCCCCAAGATAAGCGCCCGTGTTCTTGGGATCGATCCCGGGAAGCCTGAGAGCATCAAGATCGGGACTCCCCTCACAGTGGAGTTCCTGGAGCCGGCGGAAGGCAAGACGACCTACGTGGCGTTCAAGGCCTGACGGATATGGGTCAACAGGTATCAAGGAGCGACAGATGAGAGAAGTAGCGGTTGTTGGCGTAGGCATGACCAAGTTCGGTCCTTCGGAGAAGACCAATGTCGAGCTCTTCTCCGAAGCTGCGATGGAGGCCATAACCGAGTCGAATCTTGTCCCAAAGGACATCCAGGCGTTGTTCCTGGGGAACGTATTCTGCGGCTTCGAGGAGGGGCAGGTAACATTATCATCTTTCGCCGCCGCTGACATTGGGATACCCTACATCCCTACCACCAGATTCGAGGGCGCGTGTGCATCAGGTTCGGTAGCTATCCGAGACGCCTACATGTGGGTTGCCTCGGGGTTCTATGACGTCGTTCTTGCCGGCGGCACAGAGAAAGCACTGGCAATGGGGACTCCCTATGCCACGCGGACCTTCGCCATGGGAAGCGACAGCCGTTACGAAGGCCCCACTGGAGTGACCTTTCCCGGCATTTTCGCTATGATGGCACACCTGTACGCCAGCAAGTACGGCATACCACTGCAGAAACTCAAGGAGCAGATGGCTGCGGTAGCAGTCAAGAACCACCGCAATGGCATATTCCACCCCAAGGCCCACTTCCGGAAAGAGATAACGCAGGACACTGTGTTCAACAGCATCATGGTCGCGGACCCGCTCCAGCTTTTCGATTGCTGTCCGTTCTCCGACGGAGCCGCGGCGGTAGTCCTGACCTCCGCGGACAGGGCCAAGCAGCTGACCGACAAGCCGGTCTACTTCGCCGGAGTAGGACAGTGCTCCGGTCCGCCTCTGCACAACCAGAAGGATATCACGCGGATCAAGGCTCGAGAGATATCGGCAAAGCAGGCCTATGACATGGCCGGGCTCGGCCCCAGCGATATTGACATGTGCGAACTCCACGACTGTTTCACCATGGCAGAGATAGCGGCCACCGAGGGCCTCGGCTTCTTCGACTTCGGCGAAGGAGGCAAGGGCGTGGAAAGTGGCGAGACCCGGATCGGAGGCAGGATACCGATAAACCCGTCGGGAGGGCTCAAAGCGCGCGGACACCCGATCGGGGCCACCGGTGCGGCTCAGGTCTACGAGATAGCGAAGCAGCTGAGGGGCGAGTGCGGGGAGAGGCAGGTGGAGGGAGCACGGATCGGAATGACGGATACCCTTGGCGCTGATCTCGCACTGGTCTGCAATATGATCTTCAGAATATGATCTCTCAAGAGGTAGAGCAATGGAATACAAACTGACAGCCAAGATGTACGCCGAGGCACTCATGGAGAATAGGCTGCTCGGCCTGAAGTGCAGCCACTGCGGGGCCTACACCGTGCCCCCAAAGAAAGTGTGTATGGAGTGCACCAGCGAGGACCTCGAGATCGTGGAACTGGCTGGCAAGGGACAGATTCGAACGTTCACCGTGATTCAGGTGCCGCCGGAGGGATTCGACGCGCCCTACATAGTTGGCATGGCCGAACTCGATGAAGGCCCCTGGCTAATGGGGAACATAGTGGACGTCGACCCAGCCAAAGCGACATTGGACTTGATCGGGAAGAACGTGAAGGTGGGACACAAGGTGCATCCAGGCGACAAATTCTCCAACGGCGAATTGGTGGCCGTCACCTTCTCTCCACAAACCTAGGATGAGGGACAAATGAACAAGACCAAACGAGTAGCACAACTCAAGCACCGCATCAAGCGCAAGAAGCTGGAAGCAAAAAGGAAAGAGCTGAAAGCGGAGCAACAGGCGAACAAATAGGAACGGCGGTCTCTGCCTCAAGGTCGGGGTTCCGACCTTGACATCAGGCTGCCAATCGTCGATACTCTGTACGACTACCGAAGAGCCAATTTGTTCCTGTATTGGCTTGAGGGCTGGCGGACACGTCCTTCCCCTTCCAAGGTAGATTCCACAAGCAGACACGCAGGAGGATCGGTTTGAGCAGTAGCATAGCAAGCGATATCAAAGACCCGTCCCTGGCTTCGGCAGGCGATCTCCGCATACAGTGGGCCGCTCGCGAAATGCCCGTGTTGCGGCTGATAGCCGAAAGGTTTGCCAGGGAGAAGCCCTTGCAGGGGGTCCGCCTGTCGGCCTGCCTCCATGTCACCACCGAGACAGCCAATCTCGCCCTGACCCTCAAGGCTGGCGGCGCGGAACTGGTTATCTGCGCGTCCAATCCTCTATCGACTCAGGACGATACAGCCGCTTGCCTGGTAGAGGAGCATGGCATCCCCGTCTTTGCCATCAGGGGAGAGGACAACGAAACCTACTACAAGCACCTCAGCGCCGCTCTGGATCACAGGCCTCATATCACAATGGACGACGGGGCTGACATTGTGGCATTGATACATAAGGACCGCGGCGATCTCATCGCCGACATAATCGGTGGGACTGAGGAAACGACAACAGGAGTGATCAGGCTCAGGAGCCTGCAGAACGAGGGGAAGCTCAAGTACCCCATAATCGCAGTCAACGATGCCCAGACGAAGCACTTCTTCGACAACCGGTACGGTACGGGGCAAAGCACCATCGATGGAATCACCAGAGCGACCAACATCCTCTGGGCCGGGAAGCAGGTAGTCATCTGCGGATACGGCTGGTGCGGTCGCGGTGTAGCTCTGAGGGCAAAGGGGCTCGGCGCGAACATCATAGTCTGCGAGGTCCAGCCGATCCGAGCGCTGGAAGCGCTCATGGACGGCTACCGAGTCATGCCACTGATGGAAGCGGCCAAAGTCGGCGATATCTTCATCACGCTGACCGGGGACATAAACGTCATCGACGAGCACCACATGCTGGCCATGAAGGACGGGGCTATCATTGCCAACAGCGGGCACTTCAACGTGGAGATTAACATCGCTGCTCTGGAGAAGCTCGCTGTTGAGAAAAAGCTAATACGGGACAACGTGGAGCGATACGGTTTGCCGGATGGGAGATCTCTGTTCCTGCTCGGTGAGGGCAGGTTGATAAATCTTGCCGCCGCGGAGGGACACCCCGCCAGCGTCATGGACATGAGTTTCGCGAACCAGGCGCTGTGCGCCGAGTACATGGTCAAGAAGGGGAAGGAACTCGAGCCCAAAGTATACCCCGTTCCAGAGGACTTGGACAACGAGGTAGGCAGGCTCAAGCTCGCCGCCATCGGGATCGCAATAGACACACTGACCGAGGAGCAGATCAAGTATCTGGAAAGCTGGGAGATGGGGACATAACTCGAAGGAGAAACAAATGCCAACCACCTTTATGACATCGCCATCAATGCTGCTGACCTCTGAATCGGTCACCGAAGGCCATCCAGATAAGCTTTGCGACATGGTTTCGGACGCGGTGCTGGATTCCATCATAGGCAAAGATCCCCAGGCTAGAGTGGCCTGCGAGACCATGGCCACAACCGGCCTGATCCTCGTGGCGGGAGAGATATCCACCGACTGCTACATCGAGATACCACAGGTCGTTCGGGACACGATCTGTGAGATCGGATACACTCGCGCCAAGTACGGCTTCGATTATGAGACTTGCGGAGTCATCGTCTCGATCAAGGAGCAATCTCAGGACATATCGATGGGCGTGGACCATGCTATGGAGACCCGCGAGAAGGGGAACGCCTCAAACGCGAAAGAGACTTTGGGTGCCGGCGATCAGGGAATGATGATAGGTTTCGCCTGCAACGAGACGCCCGAGTTCATGCCGCTGACCATGTCGCTTGCTCACAAGCTTAGCCGGCGTCTGGCCAAAGTGAGAAAGGACGAGACCCTTCCCTATCTGCGCCCCGACGGGAAATCCCAGGTGACCGTGGAGTACAGCTATGGCGTGCCAAAACGGGTGGACTCAGTGATTATCGCCGCTCAGCACGATGAGGCCACGGGCAACGACGTTATCCACCGGGACATTCAGGAGCTGGTGATAAGTGAGATCATTCCTGCCCATCTTCTCGACAAGGAGACGAAGTACTATATCAACGCCACAGGACGCTTCGTCGTCGGCGGGCCGATGGGAGACGCCGGCCTGACCGGACGCAAGATACTGGTTGACACGTACGGAGGCATAGCGAGACACGGGGGCGGCGCTTTCTCAGGCAAGGACCCCACGAAAGTGGACCGATCCGGTGCCTATGCCGCCCGCTACGCCGCAAAGAATCTCGTTGCTGCTGGCCTCGCCGACCGCCTCGAGCTTCAGCTTTCCTATGCGATCGGCGTAGCCCATCCAATCTCCATTTCGATCGAAACCTTCGGTACCGCCAAAGTTGATGACGAGATCATCCTGAAACTGGTCAAGGAGCACTTCGACTTCAGGCCCGGGGCGATCATCGAGACGCTGCAGCTGCGCCGCCCCATCTACAAGCAGACCGCAGCCTACGGCCACTTCGGGCGCGACGACATTGACCTCCCTTGGGAACGCACCGACAAGGCGGCCGAGCTGCGAGCAGAGGCTGGACTTGCCTAGCCCTTACCAGGAGCGCAAGTGAAGGCGATCATACTCGTCGGCGGAGAGGGATTACGGCTGCGTCCCCTGACCTGCAAGGTGCCCAAGCCGATGGTCCCCGTTGCGAACAAGCCTTTCCTGGAGCACATGGTCGCCAACCTCAAAAGACACAACATCGACGAGATCATTCTGGCAATCTGCTATCTCCCGGACCGCATCCAGCACCACTTTGGAGACGGCAGCGGTTTCGGCGTCAGCCTGACATATGCGTTTGAGGAGTCCCCGCTTGGGACCGGCGGGGCGGTGAAGAACGCGGAGCCATTCCTGCAGGACACGTTCGTGGTGCTCAACGGCGACATATTCAACGACATCGACCTTACCGACATGATAGAGTTCCACAGGCATCACCAGGCAACAGCCACCATAGCTCTCACTCCGGTGAGTGATCCTACCGCATACGGCGTAGTCGAGACCGACGCGCGGAACTGCGTCAAGTGCTTCATCGAAAAGCCGAGCCGGGAGAGAGTGACCTCCAATCTCATCAACGCCGGCACCTACGTTCTGGAGCCAACGGTACTTGGCCTCATACCGTCCGGCGTCCACAGCATGTTGGAGCGCGGGCTTTTCCCGACGTTGGTTGAGCAGAAAAAACCTTTCTTTGGCTATCGGTCCAACGCGTACTGGATTGACATAGGCACACCCTCGGACTACTTGAAGCTACATCACGATGTTCTCATGGGCAAGGCCATGGCCCGCTTCCCCGGCAAGTCCATGGCCGACGATGTATGGGTGGAGGATGGTTGCGAGATACATCAATCAGCGAAAATCATCGGACCTGTGGTTATCGGCAGAGGCTGCACAATCGAGCGAGACGTGCGGATCTCGGGGCCTGCGGTTCTTGGGGACGGATGCAGCATAGGGCAGGGCAGCACTATCGATGAGGCCGTGCTGTGGAGAGACGTCAGGCTCGGCACCGATGCCACAGTCAGAAGCAGCGTAGTGGGCAACAACAGTGATATTGGCGATGGCACCTGGATAGCTGACGGCTCGATCATAGGCGACAGCACAACGATCGGCAGCTCCAATCGCCTGGAGCACGGGATCAGGATCTGGCCTGAGAGCACCATCGCGGACAACGCAATCTCATTCTAGGCAGGCACAGAATGCAGCCTCCAATCAAGTTCGGCACGGACGGCTGGCGCGGCATCATCGCCGAGGATTTCACTTTCGACAATGTGCGCGTCTGCGCTCAAGGGGTGGCGGACTACCTTCGCGATCGCGGCATCTCGTCCCAGGGACTACAGGTGGGCTATGACACCAGATTCGCCTCGGAGGATTTCGCCGTGGCGGTGGCTGAAGTGGCTGCGGCAAACGGAATTCGAGTGTCCCTCAACCCCAGGCCGGCTCCCACGCCCGTAATCAGCTACGCCATCGTGGCCAGGAAGGCGGCAGGCGGAGTAATCATCACCGCCAGCCACAACCCGGGGGCCTGGAACGGGTTCAAGTACAAGCCGGAGTACGGAGGCAGCGCCTCACCCGAGGTGATCGCGGATCTGGAAAGGCACATCCACCGGATATTGGACGGCGGGGACGTGAAGCGCCTCCCGCTTGCAGAAGGCCTGGAGCAAGGGTTGATCGAGTACTACGATCCGGCTCCGGGCTATCTAAGCCACATTGCCGAGCTTGTCGACATCGAGCGAATCCGTCAGGCAGGCTTCAAGATAGCTGTGGATTCCATGTTCGGGAGCGGATCGGGCTACTTCCGAGAGCTGTTGGCGGGCGGCAGTACCGAAGTCGTCGAGATCAACGCCGAGCGCAACCCCATCTTTCCCGGCATCAGACCGGAGCCCATTGCACAAAACCTCACAAAGCTCTCCGAGACGATTCGAGAAACCGGGGCAGATATCGGGCTTGCCACTGACGGCGACTCAGACCGCATAGGCATTCTGGATGAAAACGGGGTCTTCATTACGCCGCTCCAGACCTTCGCGCTCCTTGCCCTGTACCTCCTGGAAACGCGCAAGGAGACAGGAGCCATCATAAAGTCGATAACCGCCACAGACATGGTCTACCGTCTGGGCGAGCTCTTCTCGGTGCCCGTGCACGAAATGCCGGTCGGGTTCAAGCACATCGGCCCCAAGATGATCGCCGAGAACGCACTCATTGGGGGCGAGGAGAGCGGCGGGTTCGGATTCCGAGGTCACATTCCAGAGCGCGACGGCATCCTGTCCGCACTCTACCTGCTCGACTTCATGGTCACAATGGACAAGAAGCCCTCCGAGATAATCAAGTATCTGTATGACAAGGTAGGACCCCATCACTACGAACGAATCGACATCGACTTTCCCCCGGATAAGAGAGAGACGATCGTCCAGCGGCTTGGGGATGCCAGACCCGGTCACATCGGCGAAACTGCGGTAGCCGATTCCGACACAATCGACGGTTTTCGCTATCGCCTCTGTGACGGCAGCTGGCTCCTGATACGCCTCTCAGGAACAGAGCCCCTCCTCCGCATCTATGCTGAAAGCGACTCCATGGATCATGTGAGAAGGCTTCTTGAGGCAGGCAAGAAGCTCGCTGGCGTGTAGGACATGATAGACCTCGACGATACCGACATCCACGAGCAACTCGACCCCTCCAACATGCGAGGCCGTATCATCGAGCTTCCCCAGCAGTGCCTGAAGGCATGGCAGCAGGCTCTCGACTTCGCATTGGCCTCGCATTATTCGTCTGTAGACAAGGTCATCATCCTGGGCATGGGCGGCTCCGCGATAGCGGGTGACCTGCTCAGCGGCCTGATCGCTGGAGAGTGCAGAGTTCCCATCGTCGTGAATCGAGATTACGATTTGCCTCCGTTCGTGGACGCCAGTACACTGGTGATTGCTTCCAGCTACTCAGGGATGACCGAAGAGACTCTTTCGGCATTTGAGCAAGCGTTGGCAACGCCAGCAAGGAAGATTGTCATTACCACGGGCGGCAGATTGAAAGACCTCGCTGAACAGCGTGACATTCCGGTATTCTCCATTGGGTACACCGCCCCACCCCGAGCCGCACTCGCACACAGTCTCTTCCCGTTGCTTGGCATTTGCCAGAGTCTGGGCCTCATCAGCGACAAGACGGCGGACGTGGCGGAGACGGCAAGAGTCCTCGAGGACATGCAGACTACCCTTGGCACAGGCTGCTCCGAAGAAGTCAACGGAGCCAAACAACTTGCCAAGAAGCTGCACGGCCGCATAGTGGTCGTCTATGGAGGTGGCATCCTGGCGCCGGTGGCACAACGTTGGAAGACGCAGATAAACGAAAACAGCAAAGCGTGGGCGTTCTACGAGACATTTCCCGAACTGAATCACAATGCCGTGGTTGGATATGAGTTCCCTGACGATATGGCACAGAGCATGTCAGTCGTAATGCTCCGATCTCGACGCCTTCATCCCCGGATTCTGCTCCGGTACCAAGTGACTTCCGAAATCCTCAGGAGGGCCAATGTCGGCCACGAACCGGTCGACGGGCTGGGCGAAAGCGCCCTCAGCCAGGTGATGAGCCTGGTGTTGCTGGGCGATTGGGTAAGCTACTATCTTGCCCTTCTCTATGAGACAGATCCCTCGCCGGTGGAGGCCATCAGCGAACTCAAGAAGCGGCTTGAGCAGTCCTGAGGGAGGTCAGCGCAGCAATTTGGCATAGCCCGGCATCCTCCGCTACATGTGACTCCGCAGAGCATGAGCAAAGCCCCATCGGCGGCCAATTCTTCGGCAAGTGCAACCGCAGACTACAGCAAGAGCCACTCGGACAACAGTTTGATGTCGTTGGGCAAAAAGAAATCAGGGTGTCTGTTTCCCAGACACCCTGATTCGATTCCTCTCTGATGCAGCTTGCTGCTGTCCGTTCGCTCTTACGAGGCCTATCTCTTTCTGTACTGGCGCGCCTTGCGAGCTCTCCTCAGTCCATACTTTTGTCGTTCCTTGACCCTTGCGTCCCTCGTGAGCAGCCCGTAGCCGCGAAGCGTTCTCCTGAAATTCTCATCCATTCTGACCAGCGCCCTGCTGATGCCGTGGCCGATGGCTCCCGCCTGAGACACAACGCCCCCACCCGCGACCTTGACCACCACATTCAGCCCGTCCATAGTGTTCGTCACTTTGAGCGGCTCGCTAATGGTAGCTTGCAGCCGTTTCACCCCGAACACCTCTTCGAAGGGCTTGCCATTCACAATGATGGCACCGTTGCCCGACATTATCCTGACCTGTGCAATCGCGCACTTTCGTTTTCCGGTGCCATAGAAATAGCCTTGTTCGCTCAAGCTAAGCCTCCTTCTCGATCCCTGACCCGGCCTGGGACTGATGCGGATGGTCAGCCCCCGCATAGACCCTGAGCTTCTTGAACATGGCACTGCCCAGCCTATTGTGCGGCAACATGCCCTTGACCGCATACTCGATAGCCCGCGTGGGATGGATGCCCATCATCTTGCCCAAGGTTGTGCTCTTCAGTCCGCCCGGATAATTGGAATGCCGATAGTACACTTTCTGATCTAACTTGCGCCCCGTCACCCTGACCTTGGACGCATTCACGATAATAACATGGTCCCCAACATCGAGATGGGGCGAGTAGATCGGCTTGTGCTTCCCCGCAAGAATTCTCGCCACGTCGGACGCCAACCTGCCCAATGTTTTGTCGGTGGCATCAATAACCCACCACTTGCGCTCGATGTCGGAGGCCTTAGTACTATAAGTTTTCATCCAGCTGTCCTCTGCTGAGTTTATACTCCGGATAGTTGACTTTCACGAGACAAAGACCGTGAGCGGGCGCAGCCCACGCAGCCAATCCAGGCCTCTTCGCCTGGAGTATTTCTCGGAATCTCTCCACCGAAAGCTTGCCCAACCCCACCCTCATCAGGCACCCAACCGTGAGACGCACTTGCCTCGGCAAGAAAGCATTGGCCACCATGTCAAATAATAGAAGCTCCCCGATTCTTGACACAACAGCTTTGGAGACGATGCGAGTCGTCCCACCTTTCATGGGAGTCGCAAACGAGGCAAGATCATGCGTCCCCACGAGTGACTGGCTTGCCTCATTCATGGCTTCACTGTTCAACATCTGCGGCACAAAACAAGCATCCCTTCGCCGCAAAGGTGAAGGAGTCGGCCTGTTTAGGATCGTATAGCGATATTCCCGGCCTATAGCATCCCTCCTGGCACTGAAATCGGCGTCCACCTCTCTCCCTTCCCTGACAGCAATATCCGGTCGAAGGTAGAAATTCAGGGCCCTGACCAGGGTCTGAAGGGACATAGTCGACAAAACCCCAAAACTGACAACCTGTCCCTTGGCATGAACCCCGGCGTCAGTGCGACCAGCGCCGGTAATCCGTATCCTCTCTCCCGTCACCCGCGCCAGAGCGCGCTCTATGTTCCCCTGAATCGTGGGCACGCCCACCTGCACCTGAAACCCATGGTACCTTGACCCATCATACTCAACAACCAGAGCCAGCTTCCTGTATGACCGCGCCAGCATCTAGACAAGTTCCAACTGCACCATGGAGGCGCCATCCCCCAATCGAGGGCCTAGTTTGACCGATCGCGTGTAGCCTCCAGCACGATCTGCATACCTGGGCCCGAACTCCGTGAACACCTTGTCAATGACCTTCTTGTCAGTGACAAAAGCAAGTGCCTGTCGGCGCGCATGCAGGGTCCCCTGCTTGCCCAAGGTGATCATCTTCTCCGCCAGCGGACGCGTCTCCTTGGCCTTTGCCTCTGTCGTGACGATCTTCTCGTAGCGCAGCAAATCGCCCACCAAGTTCTTGTAAAGGGCCTTCCTGTGACCACTCGTCCTGGAGAGCCTCCGCCCGGCTATCCTATGTCTCATCTTCTCCTCACTTGACCACGACCTTCCGCAAGCGCAACTAGTCCTCCACCTCGTCTGGCTCTTGCTCCACCGCCACCTCTTTTTCCACCGCTTCCGGATCGCCGCTGTTCATGTCATCAGTGGCTGCTTCTCCCTCCTCGTCTTGAGGCTCGGGAAGCAAGTTAAGCTTCTCAAGTCGATCCCATACTTCCTGCAGAGATTTCTGCCCGAAACTCCTCAACCCAAGCAAGTCCTCCTTGTTCTTCTCCAGAAGCTCCCCGACCTTCGTGATGCCGCTTCGGCGCAGGGAGTTGAAGGTGCGCGCGGAGAGCTCAAGCTGCTCCAAGGGCACCTCGTACTGTTCCGGCGGTATCGCCGGCGCAGCGGGCTTCTCACCTTCTGCGGGAGCCTTGCCCAAGTCACAGAAGAGCGCGTAATGCTCTGACAGAATAACAGCGCTCTGAGAAAGCGCTTCGATTGGCGTGATGGTTCCGTCGGTCCAGACTTCCAGCACCAGCCGATCGAAGTTGCTCTCCTGTCCAACGCGCGTTTTCTCAACAGCGTAGTTCACCTTCCGGACCGGCGTGAAGATGGCATCCACCGGAATCACCCCAATAGGCAAGCCATCTCCGTGGCTGGCTGGCACGTATCCCTTGCCCTGTTCTACATAGAAGACAACGCTGAGCTGCGCATCTGTCGAGTCAAGCGTAGCTAGATGCAGTTCGGGGTTGATGACCTCGAAATCAGGTGAAGGCTTGATGTCGCCGGCACACACAGCTCCCTCGCCCTCGGCCTCCAAAAACATCCTGCCAGACCGATCGGCCAAGACCTTGAGTCGCAACTCCTTGACGCTGAGAATGAACTCTACCACATCTTCCTTGACATGGGGAATAGTCGTGAACTCGTGCTGCACACCCTCGACCTTGACAGCAGTCACCGCGGCCCCGGGAAGCGCGCTGAGGAGCACGCGGCGTAGGCTGTTGCCCAAAGTTATCCCGAAGCCAGGCGCCAGCGGCTCAACAACAAACCTCCCGTACTTCTCGGAGGTCTCCTCACATTCCACTTTGGGGGTTTCCACCTGCAGCAACGCACTTCCTCCTCAGATTATCAGTTGAACGCTCACCGCGAGTAAAACTCTACTATGAGCCGCTCATTAATGGCAGACTCGATCTCGCCGCGTGACGGGAGAGTGACTACCCGGCCGGTCATGGCCTCTCGATCCAAACTGAGCCAGCCTGGGATAACCTTGCTATCGATGTCCTGAGCCGCCGCCTGACACGGCGCAAGCTTGGAGCTTCGCACCTCCCACGCAATGACGTCTCCGGACTTGATCTGGTACGACGGGATATAGGTCCTACGACCGTTCACAGTGGTATGGCCATGCTGCACCAGCTGCCTGGCCTGTCGGCGTGACTCAGCAAAACCCAACCGAAAAACGGCGCTGTCGAGTCTCGTCTCCAGTAGCTGCAGCAGGTTCTCCCCACTGAGCCCAGGACGTCTCTCAGCCTCAGCGAAGTACTTCCGAAACTGACGCTCCAAAACCCCATAGACGAAGCGTGCCTTCTGCTTCTCCTTCAACTGAAGGCTGTACTCCGAGACTCTGCGGCGAGAGACTCCATGTTGCCCTGGTGGCGAGTGGCGCCGATCCACAGCGCATTTCGGCGTGAGACACCTCGCCCCCTTCAGCATGAGCTTCTCGCCCTGGCGCCTGCAGATCCGGCAAGCGGGCCCCGTATAGCGGGCCATTTTGAACCTCCTCTAGATCCGTCTCCGGTTCGGAGGACGGCACCCGTTGTGCGGGACAGGCGTAACATCCCTGATGCTGCTGATGTTGAGACCAGCGGCCTGGAGTGAACGGATTGCGGCCTCTCGGCCACTGCCCGGGCCCTTTACAAACACGTCGATCTGACGCAGGCCATGCTCCATCCCCCGTTTCGCAGCAGTCTCGGCTGCCCTCTGAGCAGCATAGGCTGTACCCTTGCGCGAGCCCTTGAACCCGACGGTACCCGAACTGCCCCAAGCAATCACGTTGCCCTGGGGGTCTGTCAGGGTAATAATCGTATTGTTGAAAGTTGACTGAATGTAGGCCTTTCCTCTCGGAACTGCCTTCCTCTCCCGCCTCTTAAGCCGAGATGACTTCTTCTTCGCCATTGATTGCCTCCGCTTACTTCTTGGTCATACCGCGGCGCCTGCCCCTGCCGGCTACCGTCCTGCGAGCTCCCCGCTTGGTCCGAGCATTGGTCTTCGTACGCTGTCCACGAACGGGCAGCCCATGCCGATGCCTGAGACCGCGATAGCAGCCGATATCTATGAGCCGCTTGATATTGAGATTGACCTCTTTCCTGAGATCGCCTTCAACCATATGGCCTTTGTCGATCGCCTCGCGGATACGGTTCACCTCATCGTCGGTGAGATCCTTGACCCTGACATCGGCACTTACGCCCACCTGAGCCAGAACCTTGCGGCTGACCGCGGGGCCAATGCCATAAATGTAGCGCAAGGAAATCTCCACCCGCTTGTTCTTGGGTATGTCTACGCCGGCTATCCTAGCCATTCCGCCTCCTGAAGAACTAGCCCTGCCTTTGCTTATGCCTCGGGTTTGTGCAGATAATTCTTACTACGCCTTTGCGCTTCACGACCCTGCATTTATCGCATCGCGCCTTGACCGAAGCTTTCACCTTCATCGTATCCACCACAACCGTTAGTCGATGTCGCTACTTAAAGCGATACGTGATCCTACCCCGTGACAGGTCATATGGCGACAGCTCCACCAATACCCTGTCACCACGCAATATCCTGATATAATGAAGCCTCATCTTTCCCGAAGCATGTGCCAATACCAGGTGCCCGTTGGCAAGCTCCACACGGAACATAGCATTGGGCAGCGGTTCAAGCACTGTTCCCTCAACCTCAATCGCTTCTTTTTTTGCCACAGGCTCCGGTATCACCCTTTCCGAGAGACTTCACAGCTGAGTTAGTATCTCTGAACCGTTCTCGCCGACGGCAATCGTGTGCTCGAAGTGAGCGGAAAGCCTGCCATCGACAGTAGTAACTGTCCAGCCATTATCATTTAGCTTGGTGCGCCATACACCTGCATTGATCATGGGCTCCAAAGCCATAGTCATGCCCTTCTGCAGCACAGGCCCTTCCCCTGCTACGCCGAAATTCGGCACCTGCGGTTCCTCATGCAGCTCCCGGCCGATTCCATGTCCGACGTACTCTCTCACAACCGAGTAGTCCCTCGATTCAGCGTACGACTGGATCGCTGCGGACACATCCCCCAACCTGGCGCCGACTTGAGCCGCTGCGATGCCCGCTTCCAAGGCCCCGCTTGCGACATCAATGATCTCTTGAGCCTCAGTGCTGATCCTCCCCACACCCACTGTCGCAGCCGCGTCGCCATGGAAACTGTTCAATATCGCGCCAAAGTCAAGGGATACTATATCGCCCTCCTTCAACACCCGCGGGCCCGGGATTCCGTGAACCACTTCTTCGTTCAGAGACGTGCACACGGAAGCTGGAAAGCCCCGGTAGTTCTTGAACGAAGCGATAGCACCGCGCCTCCCGACCTCACGAACGGCGATTTCGTCCAAGTCCTCTGTGCTCACCCCAGGCCTCACCTCTCTGGAAAGCGCCTCAACCACAGCAGCCACGATCTGTCCCACCTCACGCATGAGAGCGATCTCTCGCTCCGATTTCAGAACTATTCCCACGTCCTGCCTAATCTCGAGCATCCTATCCTTGGCCTGCGATAGCAGCGACCAAGTCCCCGGTCACCGGTTCAATCGCCCTCTCACCCTCGATCTCCGTCAACTTGCCAGCCTCGGTATAGTATTCTATGAGAGGCATAGTCTGGGCGAAATAGACCTCAAGTCGCTTCCTCGCGGTCTCCTCGGTGTCGTCGGCCCGCTGATAGAGCTCGCCTCCACATTGATCGCATCTACCAGCCACCTTCGGAGGCATCTCCACCGCATTATAGGGCGCCTGACAGCTGCGACATATCCATCGCCCGCCGAGACGCCTCAACAACTCCTCATCGGACACCTTGATATACAGAACCTTGTCGATCCCCCTCCCCCCTTCCGCCAGTGCCTCGTCCAGAGCCCTCGCCTGATCCAGCGTCCTGGGAAACCCATCCAAGAGAAACCCCATGGCGCAATCAGGAGCCGCAATCCTACCGAGTATCATCTTGACCGTGACTTCGTCCGGAACCAAAAGACCTTTCTCCATGTAGGACTTGGCAACCTTCCCTAACTCGCTGCCGCCCTCCTGCTCCTGGCGAAAAAGGTCTCCAGAGGCAATGTGAGCCAGCCCAAGCTGTCGAGAAATAGAGACTGCCTGAGTTCCCTTGCCCGCTCCAGGAGCCCCCAACAGGATCACACGCATTTGAATCTCCATTTGATCACTTGAGGAACCCCTCATACTGCCTCATGAGCAGCTGCCCCTCGATCTGCCTCATCGTATCCAGGACGACGCCCACAACGATCAGCAGGCCCGCACTGGAGATGAGCATCAGGCTGGTGCTCTGCCCTCCCATCAGCCCCCGGGAGAGCAGGGGCACCACCGCCACGAAACCGAGGAAGAACGCCCCCCCCCAGGTGATGCGGACGATGACCTTGTTCAAATACTCAGCTGTGTGGCGCCCTGGGCGGATTCCGGGCACAAAGCCCCCCTGTTTCTGCAACGTCTCTGCGAGATTCTGCTGCTGAAAGAGCACCAGAGTATAGAAGAAAGTGAAACCCACGACAAGAAGAAACAGGAGCGCCCAGTAGATGTATCCGTCAGGATTGAACAGGGTATTGACAACATCGGCTCCGCCAGACACAAACGAACTGCTCGAGCCTATGAAATAGCTGGCGATAGTTGCCGGGAACATCAACAGAGCATAGGCAAAAATCAATGGAATCATCCCGGCCGCGGCTACTTTGAGCGGAATGTGGGTACCACCGCTTTGCCTATACATCTTACCGCCGCGAAACATGCTGCGAGAGTACTGAACAGGTATGCGTCTCACCGCCTCGGTGACAAACACGATCAAGAAGGCGATGGCCAGCAGTAGGATGACTAGCATGATAATACCACCGGCACCAGCAGCCTCCTGACTCCTCCAGATGTTTGTGGGCAGCCCCGAGACAATGCCGCCGAAGATTATGATAGATATGCCGTTTCCTATCCCGTTCTCCGTGATGCGCTCCCCAAGCCAAACAAGGAACACAGTCCCCGCCACCATCGACAGCAGCATGGCTGCGGTGGGCAACAATGCGTCTCCCGTCAGACCGATCCTGACTCCAGGATCGAAAACCCCCTCCCTCTGGAAGAGAATAAGTTGCCCGTAGCCCTGCATCAGAGCCAAAGGCACAAGCAAGTAGTGTGTATACTGGTTCAGCTTCTTTCGCCCTGCTTCTCCCTCCCGCGACAGCGCCTGGAGGCGCGGGACGACAGGCACCAGAAGTTGCATGATAATCGAGGCGGTAATGTAGGGATAGACCCCCATCGCAGCTATGCTCAAGTTCCTCATAGCCCCGCCGCTGAACATGTCCAGCATGCCCAGAAGTGCGCTGCCATCAAACAGGGCTCTCAAGGCATCAGTATCAACGCCCGGCACCGGAACGTGAGCCACAAAGCGAAAGATGACCAGCATGGCAAAGGTAAAGAGTAGTTTCGCCCTCAGGTCAGGCAGGCTGAAGGCGTGAATAGTCGCCTGCAGCAACTTTGGCATAGGGCTTTTCTGTGGTTGTCGCACGTTCGCGGCCTCTCCCCCTAAATCCCCTCTGCTCGTCCGCCTATGGCTTCAATCTTCTTCCTGGCTGACTGCGAGAACTTGTTGGCCCTCACAACCAAGGGGTGCCGGAGTTCCCCCACGCCAAGCACCTTGACCGGTCTCCCCGGCGAGGACACCAGCCCGGCAGCAGCCAACTCCTTCGGGGTGACTTCGGCACCCTCGTCAAACACCCGCAGGCTGCGCAGGTTGACGACGGCATAATCAATCTTGAAGATATTGGTGAAGCCGCGCGTGCGAGGCAGTCGCTTCACAAGTGGAGTCTGCCCACCCTCAAATCGCAGACCGACTCCTCCCCCGGAGCGCGCCTTCTGCCCTTTGCATCCTCGGCAGGCATAAGTGCCATGCCCGCTCCCGACACCTCGACCAATCCGCTTTCTTCTGGATCTTGATCCCGCTGCTGGCCTGAGTTCGTTTTGCCTCATCTCCTACTCCTCGTCGACCTCCACCACCTGAACCAAGTGCTGGACCCTCTTAATCATGCCACGAATGACACGTGAGTCATCTTGAACCACGGTCTGGTTCAGAGACCGCAATCCCAAGGCTCTGACGGTCCTTCTTTGCTCCCTTGCATAGCCGATGGCGCTCTTCTTCCAAGTGATGCTCAGTCTAGGCACTGGAATCACCACCGTCAGTAGCCTTCCGTGCCTTCCTGGCCAACTCCTGCCTCGGGTCTCTCATGGTGCTCAACGCCAGCATGGTAGCCCGGACAATGTTAATCGGGTTGGAACTGCCCATCGACTTGGTCACGATATCCTTGATACCCGCCGCCTCCACAACCGCCCGCACGCCGCCGCCAGCGATTATGCCCGTGCCCGGCGCTGCCGGCTTCAACATCACCTCCGCCGCTCCGAACTTGGTCACGGTCTTATAGGGGACAGTGGTGCCCACCATCGGCACGCGAACCAAGTTCCTCCTTGCAATAGCACCGCCCTTTCGGATCGCCGACGGCACTTCCCTGGCCTTGCCAAGACCAGCACCGACATGACCGTCTCCGTCACCAACAACCACCAGCGCGCTGAAACTGAACCGACGTCCCCGCTTCACGACCTTGGCAACCCGATTGACGCCGACAAGCTTCTCAGTCAGATTCAAATCCTTGGGGTCTATCTTCTCCGTCCGCACGTGATCCATAGGCTCTAAAACCTCAGTCCTTCTTCTCGAGCAGCATTGGCCAGACTCTTCACCCGGCCATGATACTTGTAGCCCCCTCTGTCAAAGACAACCTGGGCTATCCCTTTGACTCGCGCCCTCCTGGCAACCAGAGCCCCAACCAATCCAGCCGATTCCTGCTTACTCTTGCCTCCCAGATCACCCCGTACATCCCCATCGAGGGTTGACGCACTGGCAAGCGTGCACCCCGAGTCATCATCAATCACCTGAGCGTAGATATGGTTGAGGCTGCGAAAGACACACAGCCGGGGTCGATCCGAGGTCCCGACTATCACCTTCCTGACACGAGCATGCCTCGCCCTTCGCGCAATTCCGGGATTTCGGACGCCACTCATTCTCTCTACTTCTTCCTCCCTACCTTGCCCGCCTTGCCTGCCTTGCGCCTGACCACCTCGCCACTGTATCTGATCCCCTTTCCCAGATAACGATCAGGAGGCCGCACTGCCCGGATCTGGGCAGCCACCTCCCCCACGCGTTCCTTGTCAACCCCTGACACGTTGATCCGAGTGGCCCCGTCAATACCCAAGGTTATCCCTGGAGGAGGAGCTATCTCCACTGGCTTGCTGTAGCCAACCTGTATCACCAAATTGTCCCCCGACTGTTGGGCGCGATAGCCCACTCCATGGAGTTCAAGGCTCTTCTGAAAGCCGCTGCTGACCCCCTCAACCATGTTTGCAAGCAAACTCCTGCTAAGCCCATGCCGCGACCTATGAATCCGGCTGTCCGTTGGCCGTGACACGGTGATCACACCGTCATTCAGCGAAATCATAAGATCGGGGAAGAAGGAGCGAGTAAGCTCCCCGCGGGGACCCTTGATCTCGACTCTGCTACCCTCGATCAGCACCTCCACTCCCGGAGGCACCGCTATTGGTCTTCTACCTACCCTTGACATGATTAATCCTCAGCTGATTCTACCACACGAAGCACAGGACCTCGCCCCCCACACCTCTACGCCACGCCTCCTGCCCGGTCACCACGCCCTTGGACGTTGAGACGATCGCAATACCCAGCCCTCCGTACACCCGGGGAATCTCACCCCGTCCGCAATACACCCTGAGGCCAGGCTTGCTCACCCGCTGCAAACCACTCACGATCGGGCGCTTATTCTCTCCGTAGCCAAGATGAACCTTGATGACCCTCTGCGGGGTACTACTCTTCAGCACTTCATAGTCCTTGACGAAACCTTCTTCCTTGAGCACCTTGGCCATCGAGATCTTCATCTTGGAAGCAGGCACAAGAACGAACTCATGTTTCGCTGTGACGCCGTTGCGTATCCGGGTCAACATATCTGCAATAGGATCGGTTAGACTCATGTCAGCCCCTCTATGTAATCACCAACTCGATTTCCTGACCCCAGGAAGGTAACCCTGGAGCGCCAGCTTCCTGAAACAGATTCGGCACAGCCCGAACATACGGATATAGGCTCGAGGCCGACCGCACTCCCTGCAGCGATTGCGATGCTGCACCCGATACTTCGGGACTCTTTGTGACTTCACTATCTTCGATGTCTTAGCCATGTTCCCCCAACCTGCTAGCTGCTGAAAGGCACGCCCAGCAACTCTAGAAACCTCCTCGCCTCTTCATTGTTGCGAGAGGTGGTGACAATTGAAACCTGTAGACCTCGAACCTTGTCCACTTTGTCGTAGTCGATCTCAGGAAAAATGATCTGTTCCTTTATCCCCAGGGTGTAGTTTCCATGGCCATCGAACGCTTCCCTGGGAACCCCCTGGAAGTCACGCATCCGAGGTAGAACAGAGTTGACCAGTCGATCCAGGAACTCGTACATCCGCCTGCCCCGTAGCGTCACCCTTATCCCAATGGACATACCCTCGCGCAGTTTATAGACGGCGATGGACCGCTTGGCCTTGGTGATTACGGGGCGCTGCCCCGAGATCAGGGCCAGGTCGCCGGCGGCGGCCTCAAGCGCACGGGGGTTCTGTATCGCCTCCCCCATGCCAATGTTGAGGACGATCTTCTCCAACCGCGGCACTCGCATCGGGCTGCTATACCCCTGCTCCTGCATCATCAGGGGCACGATCTCCTGCTTGTACCTCTCCAACAGCCTAGACACTAGTCTATCACCTCGTGGCATTTCTTGCACACTCGCGCTTTCTTGTTGTCCTCCAGGATCCCGTACCCGACTCGCGTCAACTCATGACACTTCGTACAAATCAGCATCACCTTGGAAACAGGTATCGGCGCCTCGAACTCAACTATCCCCGCCTGCTTGATGTTTCCCCGCGCCTTCATGTGACGCTTGCGCACATTGACCCCCTCCACCTGTATCCGGCCCTCCTGAGGGAAAGAGCGATGGACCTTTCCTTTCTTCCCCCGATCGGTGCCGCTGACCACCATCACCTCATCGTTTACGCGAATCTTCATCCGTTGACTCCGCCCTCAGTTCCTTCCCCTACAGCACCTCTGGCGCCAGGGAAATGATCTTCATGAAGTTCTTCTCCCTGAGTTCCCGCGCCACAGGACCAAAAATCCGTGTGCCCTTTGGATTGCCTCGATCATCGAGAACCACCGCAGCGTTCTCATCAAATCTGATGTACGAACCGTCAGGGCGACCATAAGTCTTTACAATGCGGACCACGACTGCGCGTACGACTTCGCCCTTCTTAACGGCGCCCCCGGGGGTAGCCTCTTTCACAGAGGCCACGATAACATCGCCCACTCCGGCGTATCTCCTCCGCGTGCCGCCGGGAACGTTGATGCACATGATTACCTTGGCACCCGAATTGTCAGCAACCCTAAGCCTGGTATTGGACTGTATCATGGGTCACTCAATCTCCTCAGGCTTGACCTCGACCGCCTCCGCCCTGGACACGATATCGGTGACTCGCCATCTTTTCACCTTGGACAGCGGGCGAGTCTCAACAATTCTCACTAGGTCGCCCACGGCACAGGAGTTCCCCTCGTCATGCGCCTTAAACGTCGCCTTGTGGGTCACAACCCGCTTGTAGCGCAGGTGTTGCCGACGAGTTTGAACTTCCACCGTCACCGTCTTATCCATCCGGTCGCTCAGAACGCGACCTACGCGAATCTTACGCATTCTTTCCATAGTTCTAATCGCCGGCGAGCTCGCGCTCCCGCATTACAGTCATCATCCGAGCGATCTTCCTCCTAACATTGGTCAGCTCGCTGTAGTTCGCCAATTGCCTGGTGGCATGCCGGAACCTGAGATTAAAGAGTTCCTGCCGGGCCTCGCCAAGCTGCTTGTCCAGTTCCTCTACCTTCAGAGCTCTAATCTTGTCCACCCTCATTGCAATCACCTGTCGCTAGGACACCCCTGACATTGTCTCCCTACCAACGAATTTTGTGTGGATGGGTAGCTTGTGCGACGCCAGGCGCATCGCCTCCTGAGCCATTTCCTCCTTGACCCCCGAGATCTCAAACAGGACTCTCCCCCGCCTGACAACGGCCACCCAGTGGTCAAGTGATCCCTTTCCACTACCCATCCTGGTCTCTGCTGGCCTTGCAGTCACCGGCTTGTCAGGGAAGACCCGGATCCACACCTTGCCCCCCCTTTTAACACTATGTACGATCGCGCGCCGTGCCGCCTCGATCTGGCGACTGGTAATCCAGGCACACTCCTGCGCCTGCAACCCGAACTCGCCGAAGACCACGGTGTTGCCGGTCTGGGCCATGCCCCGGCGGCGTCCCCTCTGTGCTTTTCGGTATTTTACTCGTTTCGGCTGGAGCATCTTCCTCGTCCTATGCTACTTCTTCAGTCTGTGCAAACACGGCTCCCCCCTCCGCAACACCCGCCACCACCTTGGGCTCCGGAAGAATCTCTCCCTTGAAGATCCACACCTTGATGCCAATGAGCCCCATGGCAGTAAGAGCCTCCGCGAAACCATAGTCAATGTCGGCCCTGAGTGTATGCAGGGGAACGCTTCCTTCACGTACTGTCTCGCGGCGAGCGATCTCGCCCCCACCAAGCCTCCCCGCGCACCGGATCTTCACTCCCTTGGCACCACGCAACATGGTGCGAGACATTGACTGCTTCATACACCTGCGATAGGACACTCGTCTCTTGAGCTGTTCAGCTATGTTTTCGGCAACCAACTGGGCATCAAGCTCAGGTTGCCCTATCTCAAGTATGTTCAGTCGAACCCTCTTACCGGTCTTCTTCTCCAAGAGCGCTCTCACCTCATCCACCCGTTGCCCACCTCGGCCGATCACAATGCCGGGTCGTGAGGTGTGGATAGTCACCGTCACCTCGTTGGCCTTGCGCTCTATCTCAACCAGAGAGACGCCCGCCTCCCTGTAGGCAGATCGGACTATGCGGCGAATATCCAAGTCTTCGCCCACAAGCTCGGTGTAGTGCCTGGCGTCATACCAGCGGGCACGCCAGTCCCTGATTATGCCAATTCTGAAGCCGTAGGGATGAACCTTATGTCCCAATCAACTCCTCCTCAACAACGACCGTTATGTGGCTGAAGCGCCGCCGGTAGGGGTTCACCCTTCCACGAGCACCAGGACGGAACCTTTTTAGCCTCTGCCCTTCATCTGCAAAGGCCCCCACAATCTTGAGTCGCGCCGGCAACATCTGATAGTTATTCTCAGCATTGGCGGCCGCCGACTTGACCACCTTCGCCACAACCTGGGCCGACGGAGCGGGCACGAAGCCAAGTATGGTCAAGGCATCTTGCACGCCCCGCCCCCGGATCATATCCAGCACGAGCCGTACTTTTCGCGGTGATACCCTGATTTGTCGTGCGCTTGCCCTTACTTCCACTTGATGCCCTCGCTCGGCAGGAGCATGTTGCCTGCACCTCTCCTGCCAATTCGCTAGTTGCGCTTCTTCGCCACTACTCGAGTGGTCCTACCTCCTGAAGCATGTCCGCGATAGGTCCTGGTGGGAGAGAATTCTCCCAGTTTGTGGCCTACCATGTTCTCACTGATGAAGATGGGAACATGCCTCCGGCCATCGTGCACACCAACCGTAAGCCCGATCATCTGCGGAACGATGGTGGAGGCCCGCGACCAAGTCTTGATCACTGCCTTCTGATCCGTTCGGATCAGAATATCCACCTTCTTCATCAACTTTGCGTCCACAAACGGGCCCTTCTTGATCGACCTTGACATTATCGAAGACCTCCAGGAATACTACTTCCTTCTCCTGACAATCAGCTTGTCGCTGCGCCTGTTGCGTCGGGTCCTGTAGCCCAGAGCAGGCTTGCCCCAAGGCGTTTTCGGACCCGGGTGCCCTATCGGCGACCTGCCCTCGCCGCCGCCGTGCGGGTGATCCCGAGGAGTCATCGCAGAGCCACGCACCGTGGGCCGCCACCCCATATGCCTCTTGCGCCCAGCCTTCCCCAACGTGATATTGCTGTGGTCAATGTTGCCCACCTGGCCAATCGTGGCCGAGCACTCCTCGTCAAAGCGACGGAGCTCCCCGGAAGGCAGCTTCACTAGGGTGTAGCGCCCCTCCTTGGCCACCAGTTGAGCAGATACACCGGCGCTTCGCACCATCTGCCCTCCCTTGCCACGATGAAGCTCAACATTATGGATCGCCGAGCCAAGCGGGATTAGCTTCAGAGGCAGGGCGTTCCCCGGCTTGAAGTCTGCGCCTGGGCCTGACGAGATAGTGTCACCCGGCCTCATCCCGATCGGCGCGAGGATGTATCTCTTCTCGCCATCGACATAGTGGATCAGCGCAATGTTGGCAGAACGATTGGGGTCATACTCGATCGACGCCACCTTGCCGGGAACACCAACCTTGTCTCTCTTGAAATCGATAATCCGGAGCCTGCGTTTGGCGCCACCACCGCGGTGTCGGACCGTAATTCTACCCTGATTGCTCCTCCCGGCCTTCTTCTTCAGCGGCAGCAGAAGCGACTTCTCCGGCTTCTTCTTGGTAAGCTCCGAGAAGTCCGCTCCGGTCATTCCCCGCCGCCCCGGAGAAGTGGGACGATACACTTTGATCGCCAAAGATAGTCTCCTTTGCCTCAGTCTAGTTCCAGCCCGCGCCTATACCCCTTCGTAGAGCTCGATCTTGTCTCCGCTCACGAGCGTCACGATCGCCTTCTTCCAGACGGGCGTCATTCCCCGCCGCCTTCCAGCCGTACGCATCTTGCCAGGCATATGGATCACGTTTACTGCTGTCACCCTGACTTTGAACGCTGTCTCCACAGCCTCCCTTATCAGAGGCTTGTTGGCATCTCGAGCCACCTCGAACACATACTTATTCTGCCCGGCAAGCAAAGCGTTCTTCTCAGTCACAACCGGCCTGCGCAGCACGTCGTAGATATCCATCACTTATCCTTGAGTGTCGCTCACGCCAGCGGCAACCCGCTGCCTACCCCATATCGCCTCAACCTTCCTTACAGCCTCGACGGTCACAAGCAACACCTTGTACGACAGCAGATCCAACACATTCAACATACTGGCTGGCGTCGTCTTTGTTCGAGCAATATTGCGGGCAGACTTGACCACATTTACATCAGCGTCAGCAGAAACAAGCAGGGCCGACGACTGGATGCCCACCGCCCTGAGAACCTCACTCAACTGTCTGGTCCTCGGTTCTTCAATCCCGAAGGAGTCGATCACAATGAGTTCACCCTCAGCCAATTTGGCCGAGAGCACGCATTTCAAAGCGAGACGGCGCATCTTCTTGGGCATCGCCTGCCGGTAACTTCTACGGTGAGGTCCGAAAGCGATCCCACCGCCACGGCGGGTCGGCGATCTCTTGCTGCCAGCCCGCGCAAATCCTGTATGCTTTTGCCGATACAGCTTGCGGGTGCTCCCTGCTACCTGGCTCCGGGTCTTGGTCTCAGCACAACCCACACGAGCGTTGGCTCGATGCCGCACCAGCGCCTGATGCACCACCGCCTCATTCGGCGGGACACCGAAGACAGACTCATCGAGCTCGATGTGTTCAATGACCTGCCCTGCCGCATTATGTACTGGAACCTGCATCCTATCTCCCGCCTACCGATCGTACCTCTTGGATTTCCTTATCTCCAACAGACCGTTCCGAGCCCCGGGTACCGCCCCCTCCACCAAGAGCAAATTGCGCTCCGGATCGGCCTGGACAACTTCGAGGTGCTTGACCGTGACCCTCTCATTCCCCATGTGCCCCGCCATCCTCAGCCCTTTGAACACGCGCCCAGGAGTCGTGCCGGAACCAATCGAACCCGGTGCGCGATGCCGATCGGACTGCCCGTGAGTCTTCGGCCCCCCACTGAAGTGGTGGCGCTTGACTCCCCCGGCAAAGCCCCTACCCTTGGATACCCCAATGACATCCACCCGATCCCCAGGCTGGAACATGCCAACGTCGACCTGGTGTCCCAACTCGATACTGGAAGTGTCCTCGACCCTAAACTCCCGGAGATGCCTGAACAGGCCCAGCTTGCCCAGATGCCCCTTCTCAGGAGAATTCAGCCGCTTCGCTGCCCCAAACCCAAGTTGGACCGAATTGTACCCCTCTTTGGACACAGTCCTCAGCTGGGTCACAGTGCACGGCCCCGCCTCTATGGCCGTGACCGATCTCACGATGCCATTTTCGGCAAACAACTGTGTCATCCCGATCTTTCGACCCATGAGTCCCTTGATCATCCTCTTAAACCCTTACTAAAGCTTGATCTCGATATCCACGCCCGCCGGGAGGTCCAACGTCGTCAGGGCATCAATTGTCTTCGAGGTGGGATCGACAATATCGATCAACCTCTTGTGAGTCCTGATCTCAAACTGCTCTCGCGAATCCTTGTCTACATGTGGCGACCGGATGACGCAGAACTTTCTGATGTGCGTTGGGAGAGGCACCGGGCCAACCACCGCTGCCCCTGTGCGCTCGGCCGCCTCAACGATCTGAACCGCCGACTGATCGAGAATCCGATGGTCAAACGCTTTCAGCCTTATTCGAATCTTCTGCTTTGGCATCCCTAGTTCCTTGCTCTGGCGAGAATCCCCTGTGCCACATCCCTGGTGGTCCCCTGATAGCAGTGGAACTCCATGGAGTAGGTTGCCCGCCCCTGACTCACCGACCTCAGATCGGTGGCATAGCCGAAGCTCTCCGCCAGCGGCAGAAAGCAGCGGATTATGTGGGTCCACGCCCGCAGCTCGATGGCCTCGACCTTGGCTCTCCTGGAGTTGAGATCACCGATTATGTCCCCCAGGAACTCCTTCGGTGTGGCCACCTCCAGCTTCATTATGGGCTCGAGGAGAACAGGCTCTGCTTTCCTGACCCCATCCCTCAGCGCCATTGATCCGGCCATCTTGAAGGCTATGTCAGAGGAGTCGACCTGGTGATAGCTGCCATCGTAGGCCGTCACCCGGATGTCGATGATGGGATAGCTGGCAAGAACGCCGTTCTCCAGCGCTTCCCGGACCCCCTGCTCTATAGCCGAGATGAACTGCCTCGGTATCGCACCGCCCTGGACCTTGTTCACGAACTCGAATCCCTTCCCCCGCTCCAGAGGCTCCAGCTCGAGCCGGACATGGCCGTACTGGCCATGGCCCCCGGTCTGCTTGATGAACCTGCCCTCGGAGCGCACGGGCACCGTGATCGTCTCTTTGTAGGCAACCTGTGGCTTGCCCACCTTGGCGTTAACCTTGAACTCGCGCAGAAGCCTGTCAACGATGATATCCAGGTGAAGCTCCCCCATCCCGGATAGTATGGTCTGCCCGGTGTCGGAGTCATAGCGAGTCTTGAAGGTGGGATCCTCGTCAGCCAGCTTGTTCAGAGACTCCCCGATCCTGTCCTGATCCGCCTTGGCTGTGGGCTCGATGGCCACGGAGATGACGGGCTCCGGAAACTGGATCGCCTCCAGGATTACGGGTTTGGAGATATCGCACAAGCTGTCTCCGGTGAAGGTGTTCTTGAGGCCGACGACGGCAATGATCTCACCGCATCTCACCTCGTCTGTCTCCTCCCGCCGGTTGGCATGCATCTTAAGCAATCGCCCCAGCCGCTCCTTGTGTCCCCTGGTGGAATTGAATAGCTGGGAGCCTGTGCGGGCCGTGCCCGAATATACCCTGAGATAGACAAGTCTCCCGATGAAGGGATCTGATACTATCTTGAATGCCAGTGCAGAGAAAGGTGCCTCGTCGCTGGCCTCCCGGGAGGCTTCATCGCCTGTTCTCGGGTCAGTGCCCACGACCGGGGGCACATCCAGAGGTGAAGGAAGATAGTCGACTATGGCATCCAGTAGCGGATGTATTCCCCTGTTCCTGACGGCACTGCCGCATAGCACTGGAACCAGCCTGGTGGACAGCGTTGCCCGCCTAAGCGCTGCCTTGAGATCGGGGACGGTGATGGCCTCGCCCTCGACGTAGGCACCCATGAGCGCCTCATCGTTCTCGGCCACCTGCTCGATCAGCTTCTCACGCTGGTGGGCGACAGTCTCCTTGAGTTCGTCGGGTATCGGCACCTCCACCGGCGTCCCGTCACTATCATCGGGGAAGACCCATGCCTTGTTCTCAATAATATCAACAACGCCCTCAAAGGACGATTCCACTCCCAGAGGCACCTGCACCGGCACAGGGTTGGCCCTGAGGCGGTCCTTGATCATCTGCACGGTGCCAAAGTAGTCCGCACCGACGCGATCCATCTTGTTTACAAGGCATATCCTGGGAACCCGATAGCTGTCCGCCTGCCGCCACACCGTCTCTGACTGCGGCTCGACCCCCGCCAGGGCATCGAACACCACCACCCCACCATCCAGAACCCTGAGGCTTCGCTCCACCTCTGCGGTGAAGTCTACGTGTCCAGGCGTATCGATGATAGTGATCTGATGGCCAGCCCACTCGCAGCTGGTGGCTGCCGCAGTAATGGTGATCCCACGCTCCCGCTCCTGCTCCATCCAGTCCATCACCGTCGTACCTGCATCCACATGACCCACCTTGTGGGTCCGCCCGGTGAAATACAGAATATGCTCGGTGACGGTGGTCTTCCCAGCGTCAATGTGGGCTATTATCCCAATGTTCCTTACTCGCTCCAACGGCAACGATTGTGCCATGAGCCGCTTCCCCTCCGCCGGACAACCTCTGCTACTCACCCTGCTACCGCTAACTGTAGTGCTCATCAGCCCCTTTACCACCTGTAGTGGGCAAACGCCTTGTTCGCCTCAGCCATTCTATGAGTCTCATCCCGTTTCTTGATGGTCGCGCCCTGCCCTCTGGAGGCATCCATCAACTCAGTCGCCAGCCTCTCCGCCATCGGCCTACCCTTTCGCGCCTTCGTCGCAGCCAGCAGCCAGCGGATCGCCAACGCAAGTCGGCGTCCCTCCCTGATATCAACTGGCACCTGATAGGTAGCACCACCCACGCGGCGCGGCTTAACCTCAACCGCTGGCGTAACATTCTTGAGCGCTTGCTCAAAAACATCCAGCGGATTCCTCTTGGTCTCCTTCGCCACTATGTCAAACGCCTCATAGACAATTCGCTCCGCAACGGTCTTCTTGCCACAGGCCATTACCTTGCGGATGAACCGGGTAACATCCGTGCTGTGATACACGGCGTCCGGCGCTATCGGTCTCTTGACTGCCTTGCCTCTCCTCGGCATATCCCTCTCCTGAAACTGTCCTTTCAGCCAAAGAGCTTCTATAAACTAGAAGCTCTCAACGGCCACCTATCGAGAACCCAAGAGGCACTGGCCTAGGCGCTACTCTTGGGCTTCTTAGTTCCGTACAGACTACGACCCTGCCGACGACCCTCAACGCCACCGGCATCCAAAGCACCCCTAACAATATGATAGCGCACCCCGGGAAGGTCCTTCACACGCCCTCCACGAATCAGCACCACCGAGTGCTCCTGCAAAGTGTGGCCCTCCCCAGGGATGTAGGCCGTCACTTCCATCTGGTTCGTCAACCGGACTCGCGCAACCTTTCGCAGGGCGGAGTTCGGCTTCTTGGGCGTTACCGTCTTGACCTGAAGGCAGACTCCCCTTTTCTGGGGAGAGGCCTTCCCCTGAATAGTGGTCCCTCTCAGCGTATTGTAGGAGAAACGAAGCGCAGGGGTCTTGACCCTCTTGCTGACATTCTTGCGCCCTTTCCTTACCAGCTGGCTGATCGTCGGCACCGCTTCTCCCCCTTCAAGTGAACTGAACACCAAGATAGGAGTATACTGGAACCCCTGCGCCATGTCAATAGTGTGCGGCGAGATTGTCGCCAGATTGTGCCAAAGCTGGATGACAACCACCCGGAGTTGCAGACCGCTCTGGCTGTGCCCATACTGGGGCCATGCTGGGAAACGGCGCGCTCACTAGGCTGGGAGCAAGACCTATAGCGAAGGTACGGGACAAGGCTTCATTGCTGGCCGCTGGATTCGCCTTCTACAGTCTCTACTATCGCCATCTATTGAGAGCCTGCCTTGAAGATCTAAGCCTGTCTCGTCCAGGATCGTTCTTGAGCTCTCTCCGAATGACCTGGCTGGTCCGCAAGGTCAGAGGACACACGGCCGTGTTCGTGCCTCGGTTGGTCGCCCTCTACAAGCTGTCCAAGAAAATCGACTCCACATCGACGCAGACTGGTATGCAAGCGTGAAGCCGTGCCTTGAGAAGTTCTGCGACAGTGTCCAGCCCGGTGGCTTTGTTGTCATCGATGGCTACGGCTACTGGGAGGGCTGCATGAGGGCGACAGACGGGTTCCTAGATGGAAGAGCCATCAACGCCGAGATGACCAAAGTCGACTACACGGGTCGCTACTTCCAGAAGCCTGCGGTCCCGAAAGCAGGTCGCGATGGGCTGGGAGACTCGTGCCGCCTCCTTGTGAAACAGGAACCCGACGTGGCCGTACGCAGCAGCCCAAGCATCAGTCAATCCTGAGCCTTCTGTAGAGCACGCGACATTGGTCTCGCGCAGTAACCATCCTTAGGGCAATTACACTCCGGCGTCCCGGACTGCGCCAAGCGAGAAGCCAAGCTGCGTAGCGGTGCTGCAGTATCCCATAGCCGCTCCAGCCGCCGCTGCCTGCACACGTACCCGACAGACCAGTATCCAACCTGTGCGCGACACGAACTGGCTGCGCCTTCGGAAGTCCCTTCAACACCTTCCACCAGTACTATTTTCCTATCTCGACCCACCAGAAAGAGCTATTGTATACCGAACGGTACGTCTGCTAATGTTTGGGCGGAATAGTAACGTTCCGTATACCTCGCCACGGAGCAGACGACGGATGGCGAGAAAAACAAGATCAGGAGGCACCCGGAATGACGCTGAACACTCGTGAGCACAGTGAGTATCGAGCTTCAGCTTCTCCGGTGTGCGGCAGCCAGAGAAACGCGATAGTGGCGTAGCATCAGTGACAACGTGGCACGCCACGCCTGCGCTGACAGGCCGCTGCCCACGCGTCCATCAAATCTAATGCTAGGAGGTCTGAAGTGAGTGAGCAGAAGGGAACAGTTCTTGTAGTCGACGACGATCAGGCGGTCAGGAGCGTCGTTTCCAGGAAGATGCAGGGGGACGGCTACACCTGCACAACCGCGGCCGATGGCAGAGAGGCCCTGGACAAAACAGCCACGCAGAGCTTCGATGTGGTGCTCCTGGACATAAAGATGCCAGGCCCCTCGGGCATGGAAGTGCTTCCTCAAATCGTCGCCCAGCACCAAGACACCTGTGTGATCATGATAACAGCTGTCGTCGACACGCAAACGGCTGTCGAAGCCATGAAACTGGGAGCGTTTGACTACGTGACGAAACCGTTCAACCTGGATGACCTCGGCATCAGGGTAGAGAAGGCCCTTGAGAGAAAGAAGCTGGTCAAAGAGAACAGGGACTTCCAACTCCAGCAACAGAGCGCAGACAACTAGGAAAGCCCCCGGCAGCCATCTCATAGAATGGCTGAGGCAAACAAAGCGTTTGCCCATTACAGGGGGTAAAAGAGACTGATGAGCACTACAGTTGGCGGTAGCAGGGTGAGTAACAAAGGTTGTCCGGCGGAGAGGAAGCGGCTCATGGCACAACCGTTGCCGTTGGAGCAAGTAAGGAACATCGGGATAATAGCCCACATTGACGCTGGGAAGACCACCGTCACCGAGCATATTCTGTATTTCACCGGGCG
>JAZFSU010000143.1:0-4643 GCA_036446335.1 Dehalococcoidia bacterium
AGAGGCACTTCGGGCCCGATCACGGCCAAGTCGATCTGCTTCTCCTTCGCGGCTCGCGACAAGGCATCAACGTCGGTCGCGGAGACTTCGAGGTTGGTGGCGATCGAGGCGGTGCCGGCGTTGCCCGGGGCGATGTACAGCTCCCCCACCTTCGGGGACTGGGAGAGCTTCCACACCAGGGTGTGCTCCCTGGCCCCGTTGCCTACGACCATAACCTTGAGCAATGGATGTCTCCTGCTGCAGCTTGCTGGAGCCTGCGGCCCGTCTTTCCAGGCCAGACGTGCCTGCCGGTCGTTGGCCGGGAACAGACCCAGCGAATTATATCACCTGGGACTGCGACAGTAAACAGGAAATGAGCCCTCACCCAACCTCTCCCCGTGATGGTCGGCGCGTTCACAGAATCATGTCCTGGTGGAATGACTTTGCAGGGACGGGGAATGAGGCATGAAGCGTGCAAAGGATCCCGGGGGCTAGGCCAATCCTACTCCCACTCTATGGTCGCGGGGGGTTTGGAGGAGATATCGTAGACGACCCGGTTTACCTCGGGCACCTCGTTGACAATGCGACTGGATATCTTCCCCAGCAGCTCGTAGGGGAGGCGAGCCCAATCGGCGGTCATGGCGTCCTCCGAGGTCACGGCGCGCAACGCTACCATGTAGCCGTAGGTTCTGGCGTCGCCCATCACGCCCACGCTCCTGACCGGCGTGAGCACGGCGAAGCTCTGCCACATCTGGCGATACAGCTGGGCTTTCTTGATCTCGTCCATAACGATCCAGTCAGCCGCGCGCACCGTCTCCAGCCGCTCCCTGGTCACTTCGCCGATGATGCGAATGGCCAGCCCGGGGCCTGGGAACGGCTGCCGGTAGACCATATCCTCGGCCAGACCCACGGCCAGGCCCACCTCGCGGACCTCGTCCTTGAACAGGAAGCGCAGAGGCTCGACCAGAGAGAGCTTCATAGTGTCGGGCAGCCCGCCCACGTTATGATGAGTCTTAATCGTTGCCACCGTTCGACTGCCCGAGGAGGCACTCTCGATGACATCCGGGTACAGGGTACCCTGAGCCAGGAAGTCCACCTGCCCGATCTTGGCCGCCTCCTCCTCGAAGACCCTGACGAACTCCTCGCCTATGATGTGGCGCTTCTCTTCGGGGTCGACAACGCCCTCGAGCCGGGCAAGGAACCTCTCGCTGGCGTCGACGTGGATCAGGTTCATCCTCATGTTCTTCTGGACGGTGTTGACGATCCGGGCCCCTTCCTCCCGGCGGAGCAGCCCGGTATCCACGAATATGCATGTCAACTGGTCGCCGATGGCGCGATGGATCAGAACAGCCGCGACTGCCGAGTCTACTCCGCCTGAGAGGGCGCAGATGACCTTGCCGTCTCCCACCTGCTCTCTGATTCGCTCAATGCTTTCGGTAACGAAGCTGCCCGGGGTCCAGGTGCCGCTGCAACGACAGGTGTTGTACAGGAAATTGCGCAGAATCAGTTTCCCCTGGGGCGTGTGAGCCACCTCCGGGTGGAACTGCAGCGCGATGAGTCCATCTTCGTTGGCCATGGCGGCCACCGGGGAGTTATCGGTGTAGGCCATGGCAGTGAATCCCGGGGGCAACGTTTCGATTCGGTCCCCGTGGCTCATCCATACGGGCATCTCGGGGGGAAGCCCAGCGAACAGGGGGTTGTCGACGGAGTTCTGGTGCAGGATGGCGAGCCCGTACTCACGCCTCATTCCCGGGGTCACCTGGCCGCCGAGTTGGTGGGCCATAGCCTGCATCCCGTAGCAGATGCCTAGAACGGGGAGGCGGCTCTCGTAGACGTAGGCTGGGGCAAGGGGTGCTCCTTCGTCCAGGACGCTGGCCGGCCCTCCGGACAGGATGAATCCCTTGGGTCGCAGGGAGGCAATGCTGTCCCAGGAGGCATCATGAGGTACGATCTCGCAATATACCTGGCACTCCCGCACCCGGCGCGCGATCAGCCAACTGTACTGGGAGCCGAAGTCGATGATCACGACAGCTTCGCGCTTCGTCTCGGGCAACTCTTCGTGCTCGGCCTGGGGCTGTTCCCCTTTCCTCTCCTGGGCGATCTCCAGGTATGCCGAGACTTCGACGTCGCCGCTCACGGACACACGATGACTGTCTTGCTTGCTCTTGCCAGCTGTCACGAATGAACTCCTGACCTCGACCAAAGGTTATCACCGTGGTATACTGAAGTCAAGCGCGCCTACGAGTGCCGCACAGCTGTCATGGACCGCCCGAAGTGTCAGAACAACTCCCTGTCGATGAACAAATCGAGCTTGCCGTTGAGGTCCTCAGTAGGGGTGGTATCGTCGCCTTCCCGACTGATACCGTCTATGGGCTTGGGGCCGACGCTTCCAACGAGCAGGCGGTTCAGAAGATATTCGGGGTGAAGAGACGCCCCAGCACTCTTCCTCTTCCCCTGCTGCTCTCCGACAAGTCCGACATGACGAAAGTCGCCAGCATTGTGCCGGAGATAGCGCGGCAATTGGCCGATCGTTTTCTCCCCGGCGGGCTGACTCTGGTACTCAGAAAGAGCCACTGGGTGTCGAGCGCGGTGACCGCCGGCGGCGATACCGTTGCCGTACGCATTCCCGATCATCGCGTTCCGGTGGACATCGTTCGGCGGCTCGGTGCTCCCCTGGTTGGGACGAGCGCCAATCTGTCGGGCAGGCCGGCTCCGACTACTGCTGAGGAGGTCCGCGCGCAACTGGGCGGCGAGGTTGACCTCATCGTCGACGGTGGCAGGTGCCCGGGCGGCGTTGAATCAACGGTGGTCGATGTGAGTGGGGACGTCCCTGTATTGGTGAGGGAGGGTGCTGTTCCCTGGGAGGACGTCGCGAAGTTCTGCGGACTCTCTTCCTGAAGACCCAACGAGAATGAGCTCTGACAACCACGAGGAGACGAGCCAGCTGACTACGGTCAGTGGCTGGCGTGCAACGTTCAGTTCCCTCCGGAACCGCAACTACCGGCGATATTGGCTGAGTACCTCGGCTTCGTTCGCCGCGATGCAGATGCAACTGGTGGTGAGGGGCTGGCTGGTCTATGATCTGACCGACTCTGCGCTCGCGCTGGGGCTGGTGAGCGCCGGGGCCGGGCTGTCCATACTCACATTCTCCCTCTACGGCGGGGTCATAACGGACCGTGTTGACAAGCGCAAGCTCCTGATCAGCACACAGGCAATCAGTGGGATCGTGACGCTCGTGATCGCGGTGCTCATCAGCACAGGGGCGATCGCGCTCTGGCACCTGGTCCTGGCCTCGGTCGTTAGTGGGAGCGTTCTCGCTGTCAACCTGCCTACCCGCCAGGCGATCATCCCGGAGCTCGTTGAGAAGGACCAGATTATGAACGCCGTGGCGCTTGGCTCCGGGGCGATGAACTTGAATCGCGTCGTTGCACCGGCCCTTGGCGGTGTGCTCGTAGGAGTGATCGGCATCGACGGCGTCTACTACCTGATGGTTTGCTGCCATGTCGTCGCGGTTTCGCTCATGCTGAGGGTGCCGCCGCTGGGCGTTCCGTCGCGCGAGTCAGGCGGGTCGTTTCACAATGACATTCGCGAGGGCTTGCGCTACGTACGTGGCAGGCCCGTGCTTCTCGCTTTGCTGGCAATGGCCGTTGCGCCCATTGTGTTCGGGCTGCCCTATCAGATGCTGATGCCGATCTTCGCCGTTGACGTCCTGGATGTGGGAGTCTCCGGGCTGGGTTATCTCATGGCTGCCGTGGGAATCGGCGCTCTGGCCGGCTCCATATTCGTGGCTTCGTTGGGCAATTACAGACGCAAGGGCATGCTGCTTCTCGTCTCCTGCGGACTCTTCGGAGTCTTCCTGGTGGCCTTTGCCAACTCCGGTTCATTCCACCTGTCGCTGTTCTTGTTGCTTGGGGTCGGGGTGGCTAACAGCAGCTACCTGGCGGTCAACAGCACTTTGCTTCAGATGAACGTTGAGGACAGGATGCGCGGCCGCGTGATGAGTATGTACATGATGACCGTAGGCCTCTTCCCGCTGGCTGTTCTGCCGGCCTCTGCCATAGCCGAGACATCGGGGGTCGCCTTGCCGGTGCTGGTTGGCGGGGCGATAATCGCTTTGTTCACGCTGGGGATAGCTCTGCTCAGCCCAGCGTTGAGGAAGCTGTAGCGCGCTCAGGTTTGAGGGCGTGAGGCCTGCTGTTCTTTCCGGCGATTTCCATTCGCTGAAGGTGGCCCTCGTGGTTTGATGGACTGTGCTATAATAGTGCATGCTCACAACTGTCGGCGGAAGCATTGAGCAGACGTCAAGCTGCGTGCCTACCGCCTAGTGTACGTGGAGAAATGGTCTTCTGCACCCAAGACGACCACACTGCCTGACAAAGCGGGTACCTCCCTTGCTTCGTGACCATGTGTTGTGGTCAGCGTGCCATGTGCGGGGGCAAATCGCCGCTGATTGTGGGCTCAAACGATTCGGAGGCGAAGGCTGTGCGAATTGCCATCGGCTGTGACCATGCTGGATTTGCGCTGAAGCAGGCTGTGATTGGGGTGCTGTCTGATCTGGGGCATAGCCATGAGGATTATGGCTGCTTCGATACGCAGTCTGTGGATTATCCTGATGTCGGCTTGCCGGTTGCTGAAGCCGTGTCGCAGGGCAAGTTCGAGTGCGG
>JAZFSU010000144.1:0-4151 GCA_036446335.1 Dehalococcoidia bacterium
TGCGGTCGAAGTTGCGTACCGCCTCCGTGCGCTCGATCTTGGCCACAATCACTGTCGTCGCCCCGGCTTCCGCCATCACAGCCCTCGCCTGCGCGACATCGCCCGGCCGGCTGACAAAAGAGAGCGCCACATACTCCGCCCGCTGCTCGGCCGCGAACAGAAGATGCTGACGCGTCCCCTCGGTAAGGAAAGGAGCCGACATTTTCACTCCCGGGACCGCTATCCCCCGTCTGGGCCTCAACACGCCGCCTGTTGCCACCCTGCAGACAACGTCTGTATCCGTTGTCTGCCGCACAATCAAGCGGATGGCTCCATCATCCAGGAGTATGCTGTCTCCGACCGCTACATCACGGACAAGGTCCGGCAGATTCAGCGATACCTCGTGCTCATCACCGGGAACGGCCCTGCTGGTGAGCACCAGCCGCGCGCCCTTTCTCAGGGTCGCATGACCATCCTTGAGGTCGCCCGTTCTGTATCTCGGTCCGGGAACATCGACGAGGACTGCAACCGGCGCGCCCAGCTTGCTGCCGGCAGCCCGTATGTGACGAATGAGGGCCCTGTGTGACTCCTCGTCGCCGTGCGACAGGTTGATTCGCGCCACATTCATGCCGGACCGAATCAGCCTCTCAATCATGCGAGGAGACTCTGTAGCCGGCCCCAACGTACACACTATCTTGGTCTTGCGGCGCAGGTCAAGCTTCATCGACGTTCCTCTTTCGGCCTCGTGGGCCCTCACGAATGCCGCGTGGCGGGAGTCACTCGTCCCTCATGATTCCATATACTATGAGGAGCTGAGCCAGGTAGTAGGGCACCATTACCAGATAGTCGGCCGCCGGAACCGTTGTCCTGAACTCGTTGATGGCAAGGATCGAATCGGAGGCCATGAACAGAAGTACGCCGAAAAGGACCACCGGACTTCTCGAGGCCCGAAACGCAGCCAGAACGCCCATCGCCAGAATCGCTATCAGGTACACGTAGACAGGCCCGATCATTTCGTCGAGCGAAGGCGTCAGGACAACCACCATGGTCACGGCAAGGGCCGCCATGAACAGAACGACAGGAATCCGGGACCTCTGCGCCTTGAAATCCCTCGAGAAGGTCACAGCATACAAGACCTGAGTGACCAGGAAGAAGCCCAGGCCGAACTCGAAGTAGTCGCCCTCCAGCCCGAGGACGACGTCTCCTGCGGCTGAGAACAGTAGAGCCACAAACAGCAGCCTGCCCTTCAGCCCGGCAACGAACATGATCGCCAGAAGAGCAAGGCTGATCTCCGGGACAGCCTTGATGACATAGCTTCCCGCGTACGGTTGAACGGGGATAGTGCCGACGTAGGCGACGGCAAACACGAAAAAGGCAAGCAGTAGTGCTTTCTGCTTGGTATTCAAATCGTCCCCCGTATAGCCCACCGTGGCCAGCAGCATCAGGCCCGGCGCGGCGCAGCACAACTATCCCACATTGAGCCCTTTTGTGCAATGGCCGGGGAGGCGTTGGCCAAATGGCTCGACCCTAGAGCGCGTACTGCCTCTTCTTGCTCACCGTGAAGGCGATCAGGGCAACAAGCGCTACGTTCAGCCCGATGAGGATGAATGTGTCCAAGGCGATCTCGGGCCAGCCGCCGCCCCGTTGGCTGATCTCCACGATCGGATTGACGATGTAGTATGTAGGGAATATCTGCCCGATCCACTGCGGGATCGAGGGAAACATGTAGACGATTGCGGGGGCATAGAGAAGGAGTCCCATGACTTTCATCGTGGCAAAGAAAGACGTGAGGTCCTTGGCCAGGGAGGCAGCGAGGAGCCCTATTCCGGCAGCCATCGCCGAGCCCAGGAACATCATCAGCATCAGCAGGCCAGGCTGACTCCCCAAAGCCTGATTGATGACAAGAATAATCACGCCCATAATCATGCCGACGACGACACCAAGCAGCCCCTTGGCCAGATACACTTCGCCAACCGTTGCCGGCGTTGTGACCAGCGCGTCAACGGTCTTCTTTTCCTTCTCGGCCAGCAGCGACGTCCCCGGCAGTGCCAACCCCGCTATCACCACAATCATGAGCACGATGAAGGGAAGCAGCCGGTCATTCCACGGTATGTTCTTCTCATCACCAAGCGTGACCTGCTGCAGGTCTATGGGAGATTCCTGGCCGGACAGCTCCCTGATCGAATTCGACAGCGTCACACTGATTGTGGTGCGGTGCTTGGCCAGGCTTTCTCCCCAGATATAGACCGGCACCTGCGCCCTCTCCCCCTGGAGAACGGAGTTGTCGAAATCCGCCGCCAGGACCAGGCCACCGTCTACTGCGCCTTCAGTGACCGCATCTATGAGTTCATCGGTCCCGCCATATTCCCTGCTCTCCAGCGATGGGGACGCCATGAGCAGCGGCACCAGCTGCGAGTCCCCTTCATCGACAATGCCCAGCGAGGCCTGATCGTCGAACAGTGTGCCGAAAACGAGTGACACCACGAGTGAGATAACTACCGGCATGACGAACGCGTAGACGAACATGAAGTTCTTGGGCCCCTGCAAGAGCTCTTTGCGGAAAAGAACGCTCACCCGTTTCAAGTTCATCGGAACTTCCTCCTCAGAGCCAGAACACCCGCCATTAGAATGACCACATTGAAGCCCGCAAGTATCAGCAGGTTGCTCCAGGTATCGCCCCAACCGGCCCCGAAGTTCGAAACCTGGTATACGGTATCAGTGAGGTAGTAGGATGGGATGGCTTTCACCCAATCGGACAGGGCTCCCGGGACCATGACGCCGAATGCGGGGATAGACAAAACAATCATGGATGGCGTCCCCCACGCAGCAACCGACATGAAGTCCTTGCCGAGCGATGCGATGAGGAAACCCACGCCCGTAACCAGTACCGCGCCCAGGAGCAGCGCTATGGCTATTATCACCGGTTGCGTGCTCATACCCCCAACGACCACCATCAGCAGCAGGACCTGGCTGAAGGCCAGGAGGACGCCCACAATCGCCTTGGCGGTGAAAAGCTCCCTGATCCTCATGGGGGTCGCCAGCAAGGCCTGGGCCGTACGCCGTTCCACCTCCTCGCTGATCAGGGCAGCCAGGCCAAAGGTCTCGGTCATGAGGACGAAGACGGCAAACAGAGAACGCATCCGGTCTCTTTGCGGTATCTGTGCCCCTGCCATATCCGGGCCCAGTGTCTCGAACCGCAAGTCGACATTGAGGGGCTGGCCGGTCTGCAGATAGGCCATCTCCGTGATCAGCGTGTTCACGATCTCTCTGACCTCTTCGGGCAACTCGGAGGCGAAGTACACCGTGATCTGAGGGGACTGACTCAGCTCCAGCTTTTCGATGAAGTCAGCAGGGAGGACCAGACCCGCCAGTACCCCACCACCGGTCACCGCATCCTTGAGCGCTTCCTCGGACTCGAATTGCTCGAACTCAAGGCCCAGATCCGTCTCCTGCATCAGTTCGAGGGCCGGAGGAACAGTCGGGGCATATAGCCCGAGCTTCAACGTTTCGTCCACTGAGCTCGGCATCACGAAGTAGATCAGAGAGAACATGACGAGGCTGAGCACGGCCATCACAGCAAAAAACCGGTTCCTGAAGAACAGAGTCAGGTCCTTGAATACAAGTGCACGGACAGTGCGCCAGTTCATGCTCTCAGCTCCCTGCCTGTGACCTTGATAAAGATGTCCTCCAGCGTGGCCTCCTCGCTGTGAATGGTGACCACCTTGTTCTGCGCGAACAGATCCCGAACTGCGTCGGGTGTCTCAGCCGCATCCAGAGGAATCTCGACGTTCTCCAGGCCGCGGTCGGCGGCAACCTCCGCCTTCAGCATCCGCTTGCCATAGGTCTGTTTGAGGTTGTGCGGCGTGTCGAGGGCGGCGATCTTGCCCTGGCTCATAAAGGCGACCCGGTCACAGAGCTTGTCGGCCTCCACCATATCGTGAGTGGTCAGGAATACTGTGGCTCCTCGGTCGCGCTCCTTGAGGATCACGGCGCGTATAGCCTCGGCAGAGACGGGGTCGAGCCCTGAGGTGGGCTCATCAAGGAAGAGCATCCTGGGTCGATTGACGAGGGCACGCGCTACCATGAGGCGCTGCTTCATTCCCTTGGAGAACTCCTCCACCCTGTGCTTCTCCCAGCCTTCGAGGCCGACGCGCTTCAGAAGAGCGCCGTCG
>JAZFSU010000145.1:0-5357 GCA_036446335.1 Dehalococcoidia bacterium
CTTCTGCTTCGTCGGCCCACGGGCCGTCAAGGCAGCGGTGATCTCTAGGGCTAGGCTGCTAGTTCTGTTCATCTTCTTCCTTCCCATCGGTCGTCTTGCTCCCTTCCCGTTCAGCCAGCAACAAGGCGAACACTCTCCGCAAACGCTGTCCAGCGTCAGGCGTAGGTATGAAATTGACCGCCACGATCTTCAGCTTCGGCTCGTTTGGCTTATCCCGCTTTGCTCTAGTCATGCTCTTCATCGGGGACGACTAGTGAAAGCACTTCACGGAGTCTTCGCAGTTCGAGATTGTCATGGAGATGGATGACCTCATCCACCGCCTCGCTCTCGTTGGCCAATTGACCAGCCTTCTCAAGGACACAGCGTTTGAAGACCCTGAGCAGATAGGGATTGTCGGACTTGCACAGGGCGACCCCCTGACCGCTCACGCCATATCGAAGCTCAGCCCAGACTTGGCCCATTGAATTTCGTCCCCTCTCACTATCCTCTATCGGTAGAAGTCTGAGATTTGTTACTTTTCGGACAAAAAAGGAGGGTAGAGGCTTCTCGTTCCTCTACCCTCCTATGGGTGCTAGGCCCAGATTTTGTTGCCTATGTCAGCAATGAGAGCATGGCATCTCTTTCCTCTGGCGGTAGTTCACTTGCCGCTTGCCTCAATCTGATCATGGCATCGTGGTGCAGCTTGCGGACATTGCCCTGGGAGCTTGGCTTGCCGAACCTCTCTTTCAGGGCCAGGGCGATCTCCGTGTCTTCGCGGTCTTCACGCTTCATGTCAAACACCAACTGCTGACGCTTCGTTAGCTTCGCCCGTGTGGCTATGGCGTCCAGAGTCAACCGACGCTCGTCCTCGTCGAATCCTGATTCGCCCCGATCGGCTATGAGATCCGCGAGGGATGAGGTGCCTCCGTCTTCGCCCTCCCTCTCCTCGTCCAGAGACACGCATTCCATCTTCTTGTGTGGCGGCAACTCCTCGTATTGCCTGTTGACCTCCTGCGAAAGCTGCTTCCTCTCGATGTCGCTTTTTGGGTTGCGCTCCTTGACAGCCTCCCTCCAGAGTCTATCGCGCACTGGGTGCTCTTTCCTCACGGCATCTGTCATCTTGTTCATAGTGGCCTTCGCCAGATATGGGATCAACATGTCTTGAAGCCCGATCGCTATCAACGTCTCTGGGCTTTCCATCATGCCTTTTTCTGTCACTGTCAGAGCTTCGAGCTGGGCTTGCGCCTTGGCATCGTCTTCTGATCCAAGGAAGTGCTGATACTTGGCAGCGAGCCCGCTTAGGTGTTCTTCCAGCCCCATCCTCTCCCAGCCATCGTCCGAAGGCAGAGGAACATCGGGAGACAGCTTCTGCCACATTTCCTGCAAACGCTGGGAGTCTGGGGTATTGGTGATGATATGGTCAATCATGGCTGCCAGTTCTGGATGCTTGTCCATCTGCAAGGCGTTCAGCGCAGCATGCCCCGCGTACACATAGAAAACAGCGGCCTCGTATTGCCAGAACGGCTCTTCGGGACTGATGTCACATAGCCACCGAATGAATTCTTCGTTGAATCCCACCTGGGGGAATCTCAGGTTCTCTTCACCACATTCGTACATCGTAAGCTGATAGTTTCCACCCAGTCCGATGGTGTAGTAGACATCAGACCAACTCAACTTCGAGAAATCCTGGTTCCAAGCCACTTGGCGGGCGCGGTCATTGAGGTAGAATCTGCCCTTCGTCCCGTTGACCAACCTGAGTGCCTGCAAGCTACTGTCACGCGTATCGACAAAGTCGAGAAAGGCTTCAGCACCGCCAAATGGGTCTTTCAATTCTTTGTCTGTCATTCCATCCCCCTTGCCATCTATCTAGATCATATCACTGGCGCCCTGCCCTGCTCAATGCAGGCAGCTTGACCGTGATTGCGAAAAGCCTACTACCCACCTTGCGATGCCGATACAGACAGACAAAAGGGAAATGACTGTGTGCTGTCCTGTCCATTCGAGCAGCGTCGAATCATCCCAGGCTGTGCCGTAGTGAACCGTAGTCACGTTGGTGGTGGCTCCCATCGGCTTGAACTCTTTCGTGTACTTCTCTTTGGACACGTCCTGGGATTCGTCTATCTCCAGGAGCAGATGCGCCGTATTCCCTACCACGTTTGCGGATTCGTCTGCAGAAAGGAAGATCTGCCTGGCGTTCCCGAGCCTCACGATGTAGCCCATCTCCGTTCTCCAGATGTCGCCGAAGCCCCAGTCGTTGAGCCTCTCCTGGAGGCGCATCATGGAGATGATGGTCTGCGGCTTGAATGTAGGGGAGCATTTGATGGCGTTTCCTCCCTTGGCAATGAACAGGGTCAGGAGCAAGACTTCGATCTGCGCCGAAAGCTCGTTCTTGCCTCCTTGCCGCGCGATCTCGACCGAGAAGGTCAAGCCCTTCCGGCCTTGGATGCTGTCGAGGACGGCTCTCGCCACCTCCAGCTGGTAGGGCCTCAATTCAACCATCATATGTCTCGATCACCACAAGTCGATTCCCGAGGCCTCTCCCTACTCTGTCTCTCCCCTTGGCGAGAGCGAAAGCCTCCGTTCTCGCAGCAATGGCATGCTGTCAGCCTCGTCAGGGCCGCGGCTTTCTTCTTCTACGGCAGGTACTTGATCCCCAGCGGCAGGGCAAGCTCCTTTAGTACGTTTCCGATGGCGTTGGTCAAGGACTTCTTCTGGTCGCTGCTGATCTTGTAGCGAGTTGTCACCAGCCGCGCCAGGGCATTCGTTGCCTGCATGATCAGGCGTACGTTTTCCGGGTCATTCTCCAGGAGGGACTTGATCTTCACCCTGAGCAGGGCAATCTCGTCGTCAACACCCACGACGTCGTGGGCCAGCTCGAAATCCAGCTCGTTGGCTTCGTTCAAAGCTCTGGAGTAGAAGCCTCGTCTAGGGCTGCTTTCGCTGTTCGCGGGGCCGTCTTTTCTTCCTGTCGCTACGCGGTCTGACATCTTCCTTCTGCCTCGCCGTAATCGCTCCCAGGATCAACACGCAGGCCGCCAAATCCCATTTCTGGGTTTCGATGGCCAGTCTCAACAGCCTCATTTGTTCCTCCCGACGCATCATGGGCTTCAGGCAACGGGATATTAGCACATATGTTCTATACTGTCAACGCAAAGGTGTCGCTGGCATCGGTTTCTTCAGGTTCCCGGGTATGTCCTGATGTGCGTAGGACCGATCTGAACGATCCACTGGCCGAGGTAGTACTATTTTCCTAGGGCGAGTCCCAAGAATGGGCCATTGTGCTTGCGGCGGCAGGTGTGCTAGTCTTCGGATACAGGGAAGAATATGCACTGGCCCGGGTGTAATTTGGCCAGATGAGTGTTGGACAATTCGTGCAAAGGGTGGGCATCCGCGATGACAAGCTTCTTGCCGCAGGAAAAGAGCGAGCGAGAGCTTCGATGGGAGCGAGACCTCAATAGGGAGAGGAACGCTTTGACCATCATGCCGCTGCCCGTGCAATTCTGGCGCGAGTGGTACGATCTGGTGCCGAAGGTCCTGCCTCTCGTGAGCCGGTCACCCGACGAGTCGAAGTACTTCATACCGGAGGAAAAGGTCCAGGCTTTCCTTGACATGTGGGAGGGGCGCTTGATGCGGACGGACGCCAGCTATGTCTGGCTGCATCTGGGAGGAATCGAGTGCTTCCAGACCATTCCGAACTTCTGCAGAGGCTTAGAAAGTCGAATCAAGGGGCGGGACCAGGAGATCAAGGAAGAAAGTGGGCTCAAAGCCCTGGTTGAGCGCTGGAAAACGTGTATCCCGGAACTGGCGGCCGCTGAGCCCAAGGATCTGCTGGAAGCTCGAATCAAGATCGTCAACGCTCTCGAGCCGCTAATGTCAACACTGGCGTTCGGTGGAAGCTGGAGCTCCGCGTATGCGCGCGCCCTGGAGAACATCGTCCAGGCCCGCCCGACGATTCAAGACTGGACGGCCAAGTACGGCGATCAGTGGAACCTTGACTTGCCCTTTGGCGGAAAACTCGAGAACAGCGAAGACCTTATCAACTACAGAACCTGAGGCCGTGTGGGCCTCCTTCACTTCCCCCGAAGTCTTCCTGTGCCACTTCCTATCGGCAACATGGCGAATGAGAATCACGGTATCTTGCAGCGGCTTTGGTCGTAGCCTTTCCAGCCATCACTCCCCCCGTCAGGCATCAGGTACCCACTTCGAAAGCAGGAATGCCACCTGCAAAGAGCTCATCCTGAAGCGCCTACAATCGATTCCTGTGACAATGTGCCACGCAGCTTGCCGAGAGTTCGAGGTGATCACCTCGAACGGCCCTTGGACATGCTGAAGGCGAACCGATGGGACTTGATTTACGTGGCGACAGCGGAGCGAACGGCAGAGGCAGGGGGGCGGGTTGCGGCGAGGCAATCATTTGGTCGCTTGCTTCTCGTGGTGCGCGGGCGGGTTTCACCCCCCGCCCTCATATGTGGCTCGACGGTGAAATCTGACCTGTTCCGCCTATTGCTGGGCGAGAGCTCTCGCGATCGTATCCTTCAGGACCTGCAGCTTGCATGGTTTCTTCAAGTAAGCGTACACCCCGGCGGTCTGGGTCAAGCTCTCGAATCGTGATTCCGGGTCGGGCATTGCGGTCAGGATTACGAGGATGGTATCTGGGCACATTCTCTGCAGGGCATGCATGACGTCGAACCCGGTCATCTCAGGCATTCGGATGTCCAGTATGGCCGCGTCGAACTTCTGTTGCGTTGCCTTGGTCAGGGCGTCGGCGCCGCTCCACGCCTCGGTTACGTCATAGCCTTCCTTCGCCAGGGCGAGAGAAACGGCTCCTCTTACCGCATCCTCGTCGTCCACCACCAGTATCGACCTCTTCTTACGTTTTCCTGTCATCGGACCAACTCCCTCAACTGTTATTGTTGGGGTCACTCAGGGACCGGATCGGGAACCGGAGTGCTGCTAGCTGGCACACATCTCTGATCCTCGTCGCCGGCGTCTTCCGCAACAATAGGCATCTCAATAATGAAGGTCGCCCCACTGCCCTCCGTGCTTTCGACTCGTATCTGCCCGCCATGTTCCTGAACGATGCCGTGGCAGATGCTGAGCCCCAGTCCCGTTCCTTTGCCGACGTCCTTCGTCGTGTAGAACGGCTCGAATACCCTGCTCAGTGCACTGGCAGGGATACCAGGACCGTCATCAACAACGGAGATCTCTATCACCCCGTCAGTCTTCTGAGTCCCGATAGTGATGGTACCTCTGCCGCGAGCCTGTTTCAGAGCCTGTTCAGCGTTTGTGATCAGGTTCAAGAAGACCTGCTGAAGTTGGCGGAAGTCGGCCATCGTTCCGGGCAGATCGGGATCCAGGTCAAGTGCAATCTTGATGTT
>JAZFSU010000146.1:0-12860 GCA_036446335.1 Dehalococcoidia bacterium
CGACATGCATCTCGTCGGTATAGTCCATCGTGAATCTGACCATGCCATCGATGTCCTCCATGGCAAGCCCCGCATCATCGACAGCCGCCTTGATGGCCTCACACACCATCTGGATCTCGCTACGGCCTGAGTCCTTGGAGAACTCAGTCGCCCCGATGCCAACTATCGCGACATTGTCTTTCACCAGATAGTCGTCTTTACTTGGCCTGACGGTCGTCCGGTATCGTCTCGCCAGATACTGATCAAACATCAACAAGCCCCCTAGCTTTTGGCAGGCAAAACCATTGTCGCGGTTCCCCGCGCGTGCGGTCCCATCTCAACCGCAAGATTGTACTCTACATCCACCAGATGCTGGTCTCCCTCGACGTATTTCCTGGCGACTTTGCCGCTGTTCCTCAGAGTATCTCCAGGAAAGACTGTCGCTCCGAGCTTGATCGTTATCTTACTCAGCTCGCCCTCCGGACCGCTCCAGTCGGTTAAGTACTTGCCCACGAGGCCGCCGGTGCTCAGGATGTTGAGGAATATGTCCTGCACACCCTTGCTCCGGGCCGCCGCGTAGTCATGGTGTACATCCTGGAAGTCACGGCTGGCGATCGCCATCGCCACGATATCAGTCGCCGTGATATCACGCGTCTCCGCGGGAAGCTCGTCGCCCTCCTTGACATCGCCCCAATCAATTGACTCCTTGCTCATGTCGAGCCCCTTTCCCTACATTCCTGAGTCTATGCCTGCGGCTTGAACATCAGCACAGTAAAGGGCTGAACGCAGACCACCTCGCCGTCCTGATTTCTGTACGTGTACTCAGAAGTCAGGAAATGCCCCGTGCCGAGCCTGGTGGTCTTCTCGGGCGATACGCTGACAAACTTGATCATGTAGCTCAGCCGGTCCCCCAAACGCATGGGTCTGAAGTACTCCTGCGATGTTGTCGTTGCCACCACGCCCGAATACCCGGCATCCATCATCATCTGCACGGCTTTTCCCTGCGGATCGCTCATCTCCCGCCTGGGCCACAGCGGCCTCATGCAGAACGCCTGCACCATCTGCGGCGGCGCAATCACACCACCATACCTGGTGTTCCTGGCATACTCCGCGTCTGAGTAGAGTGGATTACCATCCCTCACCGCCTCACACCAATGCCGGATCATGGGCCTGTTCACTTCGTCCACTGCCTCGACGGGCCCGGCCTCCTCGCCCTCCATAGCCTTCACTCTCTCGTACACGTCCTGGCTCATATGAATGCACCTCCAATGAGTGGTCCGGACCGGCGCTACATCGCCCGAGGCATGCCCAGGCCAGCCATGGCTATGATGTTTCTCTGAATCTCGCTTGCTCCACCGCCAAATGTCAGGATCACATCACTCCTGAAGTCCTGCTCGATCCCACCCATCAGCGGTGCCCACTTTGACCCTGTCTGCAGCTGTCCGAACTGGCCCATCATTTGCAGTAGAGAGCCGTTGACTCTCTGCGTCAGCTCCGAGCCGAGCACCTTTATCATCGACGCCTCGGCATATGGAACGACTCCATTGGTTATCAGCCACGCCAGGTAATAGTTCAGTATCTTCAGGACCTCCACTTCCATGGCCAACTCGGTGATTTTGCTCCTTACCCACGGCTGCCGAATGACAGGTTCACCATCGACGCTGGTCTCCTTTGCCCACTGGATCACGTCGTCGATCTTGCGTCGCAGTGGCGAGGAGGGGCTCAGCGCTATGCGCTCGAAGTCAAGCTGGGTGGTAATATATTTCCAGCCCATATTCTCCTCACCCACGAGGCAGTTCTTGGGCACCCTCACGTTATCATAGAACGTGGCGTTGTTCCTCTCTCCGCCGAGCAGATACATGGGCTCGATAGTGATCCCTGGCGTATCCATCGGAATCAGGAACACGGAGATCCCATTGTGCTTCTTCGGTGAGTTGGGATCAGTCCTCGCAGCGATCCAAAGGTAATCAGCAAAATCGGCGCAACTCGTAAACACCTTCTGCCCATTGATAATGTAGTCGTCGCCGTCTCTCACCGCAGCCGTACTCAGCGACGCGAGATCGGTGCCGGACTCGGGCTCCGTGTATCCTATGGCCACCTCGACCTCACCCCTGAGTATCGGCGGCAGGACCTTCTGCTTCATCTCCTCCGAACCCACACGGATTACGGCCGGCCCAACAGCGTTCAAAGCCATTAGCGGGAGAGTGATACGCTCATAGGCCGTCATCTCATAGAAGATGTGCTGCTCCATTGGCGAGCGCCCCTGGCCCCCATACTCCTTGGGCCAACCGACTCCCAGCCAGCCATCGCGGCCCATCTGGCGAACAAACTCCTTGTAGACAGGGCCCCTCTGCATTCTTCGGTTCTCTATCTCGGCCCGAACCTCAGCAGTCATATGTTCCCTCAAATACTCACGGAACTCCTGGGCAAACTGCTCTTGTTCGGGCGTCAACGCGAATTCCATATTCGTGCTCCCTGTTTTGCTGGCAATCCCTGCGCGTGAGCCTCCGGCCCACCCTCGCTACAAAGGCTTGAAATACTTGATGTCCAGTATGCTGGCCATACGATCTTCCCTGAACACCGCCTTGACCCTCATACCTATCCTCAGCTCCTCAAGTTCCACCTCGCCCATCATGTGGACGAAACCAGTGTCAGCACCGTCCAGTTGCACTATGCCGTACACTACAGGAGCTTCTACAGGCTGGACGCCGTTGTCCTCATGGCATACGCTATACGTGAGCACCGTGCCCTTGTCACTAACTTCGACCCAATCCTCGAGCTGCTGGTAGCAGTCTCCGCAAATGGACCTGGCTGGGACGTACACACGGTTGCAGCCGGAACACCGGGTGCCCATTATCCTCTTCCTATCCCTCAACTCGATGAGGAACCGGCTGCCGACCGCGCCTGCGGAGTACCGATTCGGGATGTAGATCTGGCCGTGGTAGATCCATACGTCCAAGCCTTCCAGCTTTTCGGTCGCCGTCTGCATTTCCTGACCTCCTACTCCTCGATCGTTCTCCAGTAAAGGATGTCGCCAGGCCCCTGTCCCCGCTCATCGTAGTCCTCTTTCCACACCGCCTGCACTCTCATTCCGACACGCAGTTTGTCCTTGTCGGTCTCCTCCAGCCGGTGTCGGTAGAAGACACCGTTGTCGAGCAGGATGACGGCGCTGGCATAAGGATTGGCCCACTTCTCGCCATAGTGCGGGTCCCACAGCGGGAAGACTAGGTACGTATACTGGTACACCTGTCCCGTTTGGGGCATTTCCACCCAGTCCCAGCCCATCTCCACCTTGCATTTGGGACATATAACAGAAGGCGGCAGCCAGATCTCCTTGCATTTCGGGCACCGCCCACCCATGATCCTCTTGTTCTCCTTGGCCTCTGCATAGAAATGCCCGACGTACTTGCCGGTGGACCAATCATACCGCCGGGGTTTGTCGATCTGGATGTGTATATACTCCGGCTCCTTGTCCGTCGCCTTCTTGGCCTTCACGTTCTTAACCATCGCAGCGCCTCCTACAGCGATCTTTTCAGCAACGACAGCACGGTCCAGTTCGGCCCACCCAGAGCTGTTGCGATCGCCGTCTTGATGTCCTTGGTCGCCTGGTGCTCGCCAGCGTCTCCACGAATCTGGAGGGCGGCCTCGGCCACGCGAATTACAGGAGTGGCACCGATCGGATTGGTGGCTAGCACGCCGCCCGAACAGTTCACAGGGAACTCTCCTTCCATCTCCGTGATGCCCTTCTCGACAAGCTTCCAGCCGTCCCCCTTCTCGCAAAAGTGAAAATGCTCATACAGGTTCATTTCCTCCCAGTTGGAGGGTTCGTAGACCTCGGCAAGATCGATGTCCTTGCGCACGTTGGTTATGCTGTTCCTCTTGTACAGTCTCTCGCACGCCACGTGCTGCGTGTACGTCTCCTTGCCGGTGGGATCGCCAAAAACACCTGCGCGGAAGGGCTCCTGATGCACCACCTCGACATCAACCAGCCACACCGGCTTCTTGGTGATCTGCTTTGCCTTCTTCTCGGAAGCCAGGATGAGTACGCAGGCCCCACAGGACTGCGGACAGAAATCGAGTATGCGCAGGGGCCATACAAGATAGCCTGACTTGAGAACCTCATCTATACTCTGGAGCCCGAGCCTCAGATGAGCGTGCGGGTTCTTGCAGGCGTTCCGATCCGCCTTTAGTCGGACCATAGCGGCATGCTCCTCCGTGGCACCTGATGTCTCCATATAGGAGAGCGCCTGCTTGGCGAACTCCCCGATCGCGCCTGTCGTCGCTCCTTTGCCCCACAAAGGCGTGGCAGCGGCCGAGATCGCGGCCGTCGTGTCGCCGCAGTCCTGCTTTTCAAAGCCGACAATCATGGCCACCTCGAAGAGACCCGACGCCACCATGTAGAATCCCTCTGCAACCACCGACCCCCCGGTGGTCCCTCCGGTATTCACCTTGAAGCCCGGCTTCCCCAAGGCACCCACCTCCGAGGCCATTCCATGATCAGGAAGGTAAATCGCTTCGAAAGTCTCCATGTTCGCCGTGAACACGGATTCGATCTCTTTCACACTGAGTTGGGCGTCCTCCAGGGCTGCCCGCACCGCCTCGGCAACCATTTCAGCCTGGTTGACGTCGGGACGCCTGGCGGCATGATACGTCTGGCCGATCCCCACAATGCCTACTCTGTTCGGCATGACTCACCTCCGACTAACTGTTGCCCAGAACAATGACGCAGTGGTGCTGGCCGCAGATTCCGGTCACACCGTGGGCCAACGCGATCCGAGCACCCTGCACTTGTCTGTCGCCCGCCTCCCCCCGCAGCTGAAGAGCAGCCTCAGCCACTCGTGCGAGGCCAGCGACGTTCACAGGATTGCCCGAGAGGACGCCACCAGACGGATTCACCGGAAGCTTGCCGCCCATCTTGGTCACGCCGCGGTCCATGAGCCGGACTGCCTCGCCGCGGTCGCAAAAGCCAAGCCCCTCCATCCACATCAACTCTTGATATGTGTATTCCTCGCAGATCTCGGCCACGTCGATCTCCTTGAGCGGGTTCCTGATGCCCGCCATGCTGTACGCCTTCTTCGCGGCCGTCGACAGAGCACCACAATCGGCGAGATCCCGGTCACCCAGGTAATGAGTCTCGTAGCAGTTCGACACCCCCAGCACCCAGACCGGTTTCTTGGTCAGCTTCTTCGCCTTTTCTTCCGTAGTCAGAATCATGGCGCACGCCCCATCAGACGTAGGTTTGGCATCAAGACGCCTGATGGGAGACGACAGCAGCTTTGAGCTGAGCACGTCCTCTACTGTGATATCCATCGGCTCCTGTGCAAAGGGATTGTTCTTCGCATTTCCACGGTTCTTCACCGCCACTCGGGCACACTGCTCGGCCGTTATACCGTACTTGTACATGTAGCGCCTGGCCTGCATGGCAGCGGCCGAAACGAAGTCCAGGCCAAGCTGCCTCACGAGAGCAGCGTCGAAGGCCGCATTTTCTATCAGGCTCCTCTCTGCCTGCGATTCCTTGGTGTGCGCCACGACAAGGACGACACTCTGGTGCCCCGAGAGCAACTGAGCCATCGCACAGAAGACCGCGTTGGCTCCGTCTTCGGCAACCTTATCCTCGTGCCCGAGGTGAGCGCCCACTACATGCTGAATGTTCATACTCGAGATCGTTCTACCGTCCCAGAAGTCCTGGGAGCACGTCACTGCCGAGTCGATATCGGATAACGTAAGCCCCGCTCCCTCGAGGGCCTGCTTGATCGCCTCGTACGCGAGTTCTCCCTCATTCACATCGCTTCTATCAGGCTCGTACTTGGTCTGACCCACTGACACAATCCCAACTCTGTCAGCCATGGACTTCTCCTTCCTCGGCCACTTTCCATCCACTCCCGGCTACCTTTGCATGCCCCGAGACAGCCGGTCCCCCACCGTTCCTTCTGCCAGGGCTACTTGCAGCGCCGCCCCCTCGCGACCACCTCAACGTGACAACTCATCCTCCAACTTCCACACATCGGGTGATATCATCGCGCTGGGACAGCGTGCCCAATGAGGAAGCCAGTTCACGATAGCAACGCTCGGGCGACCGACCTCGCCTAGAAGTCCCCTGGATGCTGAGGTTTCTTGTTGCGCCACTGCTTCGGAGACAGCACAAACCTCATGATACTAGCCTTCAGAAAGAAACCCGTCACCGTCGCCAGATCCCCGAAGGTGAAACAAACCCGGATCCTCCACTTCACAGGCTCAGTAACGTCCACGTACATCACCAGGTAGTCCCCCTGCCGCTGTACGCCCTCAACTTTTCCCTTGAGCTCGGTTTTACCCAGCCCTGTTGACCTGAATAGCATCTCGCTTTAGCCCCCTTCTCAGTGTCATAGTATATATCCCTTGGAACGAGCCTCCGTCACCATCGCGGGCTCACTCCACCACTTGTCGATTCCGCATTCCTCAGCCACAGTATTGGCACAGACGTAGCCCGGGCCCCATATTACGCAGCCACCCGGCCACACACCCGCGCCTCCCACAAACAGGTTCTTGATCGGCGTAACGTTGTGTGAGCATTCCTGGTTTGGCCTCAAGTAGCCCATCTGCAGAGGGTGGTATTGACCCTGCTTGTAGGACCCCCTAACCATGTTGGGGAACTTGTTCTGAATGTCCGCCGGTGTAGTTATGTTCCACCACAGCACTTTTTCCTTCGTGATGTTGGGCGCATACTTCTCAAGCGTGGCCAACTGGTACTGTGAGATCTCCTCTCTGAACCTGTACCTCAGCCACTTCTCCGACCCGCCATCCTTCAGGTCGAACGGCGCCATCTGAGATAGCAGACCGGAGCACCGCCCCGGCGGAGCCTGATACGGGTCATGAACGCTGGGGAAGCTGGCAATATATCCCGCCTTCTCGGGCAGTTCACCCTTCTCCATCATGTCCCATTCTTTCCTCAGTTCATCCGAGTTCTCATATCCAAGGACGTACATCAACGCCTTGTCGACATCCGGATTCGACTCTGCGGCCTTGAACTTGGGAGGCTCCTCCAATGCCAAGTGCAGGTCACACAGGCTCCACTTCTCCCACTGCCAGGAGTTGACCATCGCCAGGAAGTCGCTCTCCAGGTTCTCCTCGCCGACCAGCTTCAGAAACGTCTGATGGAGGTCTATCGTGCTGACGACAGCCTTGCTGGCCATAATCTGGGTGCCGTCCTCTAACTCCACACCCTTGGCAGTACCGTTCTCAACAATGATCCGCTTGATCTGGGCGCTCGTCCGGATCTGCCCCTGGTTCTCAAATGTGGACTTGAGCAAAGCGGCGGAAACTCTATGGGAACCTCCGGCAGTTAACCGGTAGTTTGACATGCGGTTGAAATACAGGGGGATGAGATAGCCGACACCGGACTGGCTGTAGTCCAGGCCCCAATGGCAGACCGCGTACAGCATCAGAGTTCTTACGTGGTCGTTCTCAAACCTCTCCTTCACGAAGTCGTCGGGAGTCATTTCCGAGAAGGCAGTGAGCTTTCTGCCAAGATCGGATGCTTCCGCTCTCGCCGCCATCAGCGGAGCCGGCTCGGGTTTCACATACGTTTGGGGACCGACGATCTCCCTCATCAACTCGTCGCACTCGCGGTATGCGTCGCGATAGGCGTCAGCGTCCTTCTGAGAGAGCTTCGCGATGGAGGCGCAGGTCTTCTCGACATCTGTATATACGCAGAGGCTCCTGCCATCGGTCAGCGGCATCGCCCACTGAAGCTCCGGATGGAGATGCCTGACGCCGTACACTTCCTCCAGCTTGAAATCCTGGTAGATGGGAGCGTAGTCCGCCATCATATGAAATATCGCGTGTGTATTGTGGAAGAAGTCAGGGATTGTCACCTGCTCGGTTGCCAGCCCACCTCCCGCCTCATGTCGCTTCTCCAGCAACAAGACCTTCTGGCCCGCCCGGCTAAGGTAGGCGCCGATTGCCAGGCCATTCGGGCCACTCCCTATGATGATGACATCATATTCCTTTGCCATTTCCCCCTCCTTTGCTAAAACTACTCTTTCGCTCCGCGTCCGCGGAGCGCCTCACATAAATCACGCCCACCATGCGACTATGCCCACCGAAAGCGGTAAATTCCCTCCCGGATCACATCAACTCGATCTCATGGCATTCGGGGTCAATGATCATCTTGGGCCCGGTCAACTCCTGCACCTCCTCGGGCGTCCATCCCGGTGCTACCTCCTTCAACACAAGCCCCCGGCTGGACACCTCGACCACCGCGATATCCGTCACGATTAGATCAACGCATTCTGGCGCGGTCAGCAGATAAGTGCACTCCTTGACTATTCTGGGTTCGCCATTCTTGGTTGTGTGGTTCATCGCGACGATCAATCTCTTCGCCCCGAACGCGAGATCCATGGCACCGCCGATCGTGCCAACCTGCCTCTCCGGTATCATGTAGTTGGCCAGGTCACCCTTTTCGGACACCTGGTATGCCCCCATGACGCTGATGTCCAGGTGCCCGCCCCTGACGATGGCAAACGACTCGTCGTGGCCGAAGAAGCACATCCCAGGCTGCCGGTGAACCGTCTGCCCCCCGGCATTGACCAGGTCCAGATCACCTTCGCCCGGCAGAGTCACCTCGCCGAACCCCAGGACTCCGTTTTCCGAGTGGAATATGACCTCCCTCCCTGCCGGTATGAAATTGCACGCCAGCATGGGAATCCCAACGCCCAGATTCACGATATTGCCATCCTGGAACTCTTTGGCCACACGAAGAGCCACTATCTGCCTGTCGAGCCTTCCCTTTCCCTCAAGAGCCTCAGTCATGGCGCAAACCCCTCTCCTTTGCCCTCCTTATGGTCTCCTCGACCTCGGTCCGTGTTTTCGCGGCAGACTCGAGAGCCTGCGCGTCGGTAATCTCAGCCTCCTGGGCGGGCGCCACCTTCGGCCGCGCCACCACACGATCGACGTAGACCCCGGGAGTCACAATTGCCTCCGGATCCAACTCTCCCAACTCCACGATCTCGTCGACCTCGGCAATAGTCACCCTGGCCGCGCCCGCCATGGTGGGATTGAAGGTTCTTGATGTCCCTCTGTACACAAGGTTGCCCCAGCGGTCTCCCTTGTGAGCGTGTATCAGCGCGAAGTCGCCCTTGATAGGGAGCTCCAGCAGGTACTCGCGGCCGTCGATCACCTTCTTCTCCTTGCCCTTCTCCACCACCGTTCCGATCCCGGTGGGGACATACACACCGCCCAACCCTGCCTTGGCTGCCCTTACACGCTCTGCCAGAGTGCCCTGAGGCACCATTTCAATCTCCACCTTGCCAGCCCTGAGCAATTTCTCGAAGTTGTTCACGTACAGGGCGCTCACCGGCGCGGAGACAATGGCCCTCTTTATGCGCTCGTTCCGCACCAGAATGTCCATGTCCTCCGGGAACGGTGCGCCCTGCATTCTCCACACATCAGCGCCGAACCCACTCGTATTGGACACAGTGGTCAGGTTCTTGACTCCCTTGCGGTACACCGCTTCCAGGAGGCAACTGGGCGCGCTGACCACAGTGCCGAAGCCGCCGACCAATATGACGGCACCATCTTCTATGTCAGCTACCGCTTCGTCGAAGCTATCAACGATCTTGTTTATTGGCATGAAGCATCACCTCGATCCAGGCCGCGATCGTGTCCCGACCTCTAGCGATACGAGTAGTTGGGCGGGGCCAAAGCCTGCACCCTTTTTCTCACTTTCCACACTTCAGCGACCAGGGAATCAGGCTCCTCCTTGCCCTGCTCCTCCCATGGCTTGCCCAGCCCCGTATCAGTAGCAATGATCTTGTAGCAGTTGTAGGACTCAGATGCCCCGGCATTCGAGCCAACATGCCAGCAACCACCCGTGGCATAAAGGTTCTTTACCGGCGTCCTGTAATTGGCCAGCTCTGGCGTAGGCCTGTTCTCGAATATCTGGAATGGGGATCGGTCGATCCCGGCCATTGCGCCACTGGGCGCCAGGTTCCTCATGCGCATGTGGTCGTAGGGGCTGTTGGTGTCGACGCCGATGATGTTGTCCCAGGTCATATTGGTGGCGTACTGACCCCATATGTGTACGAGATTCTCGGCGTACCGCTTCTTTATCTCAAGCCATTCCTTCTCGCTGTGCGCGAGAGCCGACGGTGAGAGCTGCTCGTTCTGGAGAACGTGCTTCCCTGGTGGCGCGTAGGATGGGTCAACCAGGCTGTGGCAGGTGACGGTAGAACAATAGTCCTCCAGCGGGGGCCACTGCTGCAGCTTCTCATACATGCATTCACGGGCAATGTGAATAGGATTCGAGTCAGGTTGTAGCCCAAGCCAGTTGGTCTCATGTATGTCGGGATTGAATGCCTCAGCCTTGTATATGGGGGCCTCATGGACTGCCAAAGAGTACCACATCAGGCATCCGAAGCTTCTGTCAAGCAGCTTCACTCGCTTTGCCAGCTGCTCGGATAGATACTCCTCCCCGATGATTTCGAAGCACAGCTGCTCCGGGGACAGGCCGCATACGGCCACGAGCTTCCTCGCCTTGATCTCGCTGCCATCCGTCAGGCGGATGCCCGTAGCGGTCCCGTTCTCTATGATGGCCTTCTCTACATGAGAGTGCGTAAAGAACTTGCACCCCATCTGAACAAGAATCTGGTGCGCTGCGTGGGCCGCCTGATGAGTACCACCTCTGCAGAAGCCTATGAGCGGGGCCTGCCCTGACATGCCTGACACCATGCCCCCCTGGGCTGGTTCATTGATGTCCACGGCGGCGGATACGCACCACCGCAGAATGCACGACTGCAGCTCGGGGCTTTCAAAGTACTCAAGCGCCGCTCGATAGGCGCTTGACTGGAGCAACATGCCGTCGGGGGCCAAGTCGGCCTCGAGCAGCTTCGGGTAGACGGCGACCTGCCTTTCCATGTATTCCGGTTGAATCAACCATTCGGATGGAACGAAGCAACGGTCGACGGTCAACCTCTGGAACTCGTCGCTGTTGTCCAACTCCTTGATCTTCAGCCATTTCTCGGCATCACGCTCCGAGAATCTGGCGATCTCCTTCGCTGTGCGCTCCCATGTCGGGTCGTGCTTGTCGCTGTAGATGGCGAGGGCGGTCTCATTATCAGCGAAAACGAAACCATCGGCACACAAATGCTGGTCATACTGGGCACCGTAGTCCCAGAATTCGGGGAAATCGCGGTAAATGGGGATCCAGTAGAAGGGGAGTATTATGTTGGCGTGGTCGTTCCCACGAAAACCCGGGGCGGCAATCTCCTCGGTACAAAGGCATCCACCGATCTCGTGCCTTCTCTCGAATATGCCCACGCTCATACCGCCGTACTTCATGAGGTACATGGCCAGGAAAAGTGCCTTGTTGCCTCCTCCGACTATTACCGCATCGAAACTGTCGTCAGCCATCATGACCCCTTTCTAAGGCGTTCTGCCTTGCTTTCAATCCAGGTCGGGGCTAGAACTTGATCACGCTACGCAGGACCTCACCCTTCTCAAGCGCTTCAAAAGCCTGATTGATGTCGTCCAAAGCGTAGCTCTTGGTGATAAGCTTGTCGATGGGGAGCTTACCGTCCATATACATGTCAATATACCTTGGTATGTCGACGGAGGCCCTTACGTCACCCTGGACGGTTCCCGTAATAGTCTTGCCCAACAGAAACTCAAAAGGCGCAATGCTCAGCACCGAGCTCAGCGGGGCCATCCCAACGACAATCATCACTCCCCCACCATGTATCGAGGCGAAGGCCTGCGTCATCACGTCCACGTTCCCGATGCACTCAATAGCGTAGTCGGCGCCTCCACCGGTCAATTCCATTACCTTTCCGATGGGGTCCACTTGGGAAGCGTTGATCACATAGTCAGCGCCAAGCTCCTTCGCCATCGCCAACTTCTTGTCCACTGTGTCCACAGCTATGAGCTTACCGGCTCCACCCAGTCTCGCCCCCATGACGGCACTCAGGCCCACACCACCGCAGCCATAGATGACGATGCTCTCCCCCGGCTTCATCCCGGTCGTATTGATCGCGGCGCCGATCCCGGTGCTGGTGCCACAACCGAGGAGGCATATGACATCAAAAGGTGCATCTTCGCGCACCTTCACGCATGACCGCTCGTGCACCACCGCATACTCGGCAAAACAGGCAAGGCCGAAAAGGTGGTGCAGCTCTTGATCCCCTTTGCGCAGGCGTTTCGCCATCCCCGGCAGTGTCGCCATGGACATGATAGGGAGGTTCTCTACGCACAGGGTGGGCCGGCCTTCAACGCAGTAACGGCACTTGCCGCATGAGAACGCTACCATCATCACAACGTGGTCACCGGGCTGGAGGCTCGTAACACCAGGGCCAACTTTCTCGACAATGCCCGCTCCTTCATGCCCCGGCACCACAGGAACCGGCGCAGGCATCTCACCCTTCATGAAGTGGAGATCACTGTGACACACTCCGGTAGCCACGATCTTCACCAGCACTTCGTTGGCTTGCGGCTCGTCCAGTGTAACCTCTTCCACCTTCAGAGGCGCGTTAGGCTCGTACATTACCGCTGCCTTCACGATTCCTGCCCTCCCTTTGTCGTTCTTCCGATCAGAACATTCCCTTGCCGGTGGACTCGGTGTTCGCCGGAGTATGAAGGACGTCCTCATCCACCAGGCGCCTGATCTCGTCGTCAGACATCTGGAGCACATCCCGACAGATCTCCTCCGTGTGCTGGCCCAACATGGGGGCCGCTGTGCTCCCGCGAATCTCGGCGCCAGACATCTTGAACGGCACGCCCGGGTATAGTCTTCGGCCCGCAACAGGATGATCCAGCTCAACAACGGCACCATCCCACTTCAGCTGCGGATCGGCCAGCGTGTCCGGGGCTCGCTGCACCACCCCGGCGGCCACCCCGACCGCCTGCAGTGC
>JAZFSU010000147.1:0-24864 GCA_036446335.1 Dehalococcoidia bacterium
CGGCCTGCCTCGGATGGGCCCGACGTTCGGCGGCATGCTTCTCTCCGGGAAGAAGGCCGCTGAGGCTGCGTTGCAGATGCTCGAGCAAATGGCAGTTTCCTAGTCGCCATGAAGCAGCCGGCCCACGTGTACCTCTACGCGGAGCGCACTGGTAAGGCCGTTGACCTTCTCGAAATACGCGACTACGTCAAGGAAACGTTGCCCTCTCTCGATGTGACTATAAGAGAGGGCTTCGTCAGCTTCCACGCGAGGAACCTCACTGAGGATGTCCTGTCCCTGACAGCTCAGGGCTTCGCCCGCGCCAAGGTCAGGAATCTTTCGGCGGAATTCGATGACTTCGAGCCCCTGCCAGGGGAGATTGCCTACGAGCACAGGAGGATCTCCGACCCCGACAACAGATCCTGGGGGATCCTATACGACGGGTATGCTGTCATGGGCATCCTCCGCGAGCTGATCACGCGAACAGAACGGAGCCTGTCCCATGTTCACCTTGTGTTCACCAACCAGCTCTTTGGCACCTGGGACGAGAACGACCGGCGCTATCACGCCCGGGTGAGCGTCTACGGGTTCCCGTCGGTCATATCCACCGCCGGCGTGGTGGAGGCACCTGCCAAGCCTAGGGAATACTACATTCTCAAACAGCAGTATGTCGCCCTGGGAATGCCGGATGCCCCGGCAGTAAAACTCGACGCTCAGTTTCGGGGAAGGGTTATCTCCCATGAAGATGAAAGGCTCACCGAGGTGATGAAAGGATACGCGATGCAGGCGATAGCTCATCACGTTTGGGGCGACCCGTTCTGCCAGGACAAGGGCTGTCGGCTCTACAACGCCCACTGGCAGGAAGAGGTGATCCACGCCCAGTTGGAAGGTGAATACGAGTTCTGTCCGTTCCATCAAGACAGGCTTCAACAACTGACGCGGGAGTTGGCCCGATGAAGGCCGAAATCATCTCGATCGGCACCGAGATATTGCTGGGGCAGATAACCGATACCAACGCCCCTTATCTGGCCTCCGAGCTGCCGGCCCTTGGCATCGACCTCTACTGGATAACCCAGGTCGGCGATAACCGCGGCAGGCTGGTGGATGCCCTGAAGCAAGCCTGTGGCCGCTCAGACATCATCGTAGCCACCGGAGGCCTGGGGCCAACCGAGGACGACGTCACCCGCGAGGCGATCGCCGAGTTTGTCGGCGAGGAGATGACGGTCGACCCTGAGCTCGAGAGCTGTCTCAGGGGTATTTTCAGCAAGATTGGCTACGAGATGCCGGAACGCAACATCAAGCAGGCACACCTCATACCGTCGGCGCGCTCTATCCCCAACACGAGGGGTACCGCGCCAGGATGGTGGGTGGAACACGAAGGGAAGACGATCCTGGCCATGCCCGGCCCTCCCGGAGAGATGAAGCAGATGTGGGAGGAGCAGATACGGTCCGACCTCAGGCGAAGGCTCGGCGGGGAAATTATCGTCTCCCGCACAATCAAGACGCTGGGCTTGACCGAAGCCAAGGTAGATGAGATGGTGAGCTCCCTCCTTTCGTCGGCAAACCCGACCCTTGCGATCTACGCCAAGCCAGACGGCATACACCTTCGCCTGACAGCCAAGGCCAGCGAGCAGGCACGAGCAGAGAACACTATAGCCGAGGCAGAAGACCGGCTGCGTGATATCCTGGGAGAGGCCATCTGGGGATACGACGACGACACCATGGAGGCTCTTGTCGGCGCTGTGCTCACCGAACGAAGGTTGAGCCTGGCTACAATGGAGTCCTGCACGGGCGGTCTTCTCGCCAGCACCATAACGGATGTCCCGGGGAGCTCTGATTACTTCAAGGGCAGCATTGTCGCGTACTCGGCCCAGATGAAGGCCGCTTTCGGAGTCGATGCATCACTCCTTGAAAGAGTCGGGACCGTGGACATCGAAGTGGCAGCTGCAATGGCCCAGGCAGTGCGTGTGAGGCTGGAGGCCGACATCGGGATAGGCGTCACAGGGGTAGCAGGTCCTGCCGAGATAGAGGGGAAACCTGTGGGCACCGTTCACATTGCGATCGACGCTGAGGGAAAGATCAGCCCGTTCTCGTACGTTTTCCCGCCGCGCCGCCAGGAGGTGAAGCGGCGCGCTGTCTTCGCCGCCCTATTCAAGCTCCATCAGCTTCTGCAACACTGAGAGCAGACTCACTCGCCCTCCCGAAAGACAAGGTCCAGCAATTGCTGCAGGATCATAGCCGTGATCCCGGTGATCTGGTGCCCTCCGTAACGATAGCAGGCATAGGGGTGAATCGCTCCCTCAGAATCGCGAGTCTCCGAGTCGAAGTTGGCCGGATCCAGAAGCGCTGTCACCGGAGCCTCGATCAGCGTATCCACCTCCCAACTGCTCACAGCGAACTCGTATGGGTACGGTATCGCACCAACGAAGGGCGTGATCGCGAAGTTGGTGGAGGTCCACTGGTCATCCAGGTTGCCCAGGATCTCAACGTCATCACCGCTGACGCCGATCTCCTCGAAAGTCTCTCTGAGTGCGGTAGCCTGCAGATCGCGATCTCCGTCCTCGTAGGTACCGCCCGGAAAGGATATCTGTCCCTTGTGATGCTCAACCTGCTGCGTTCTCTTGGTAAGGACGATGAAGCGCTCTCCGGCGTTCTCATAGACAGGAACAAGCACGGCTGAAGGCGTCAGGCCTTCTCTGGAGACAACTTTTCTCTCCCTGTCAGACAGCGCTTCCCTGATTCGTTGCTTCCAGTGCTCAACTCCACTCAATGCATGCACCAGTCTAGCTCTTCTCGGAACCGCGAAGCCTTCGCCACAGCTCCCTCACGTTCTCCGAGAGGGTCGAGAGATCCAAGTCGTTATGAATCACCACGTCAGCATGCCTTGATCTTTCCTCTGCAGACATCTGAGATCTGATTCGAGCTGTTGCCTGCTCCTCCGTGAAACCCTTCTGGCCGCAAAGGCGGCTGACTACGGCGGCCTCCGGAGACACCATGACCCACACCTGATCCACGAGGCCGGTCCATTTGGCCTCGATAAGCAGCGCCGCCTCAACAACCGCAACCTCGATCCCCCGACGACGCATGGTTTCAAGCCTCTCCTCCACCATTCGAAGAATGGTCGGGTGCATAATGGAGTTTAAGTGCTCTAGCGCAACCGGGTCACCAAACACGATGTCCGCAAGCTTGCCCCGGTCGATCTCTTCATTCTCGCCAAGAATGCCGGGCCCAAACGCAGCCGCGACCTCCCGCCAGGCGTCTGTACCGGGCCGGAACGCCTCGTGGCCCACCTCGTCCGCGTCGATGACAGCCGCTCCCAGCCCGGAGAGAACCCGGGACACGGTGCTTTTCCCGCTGGCAATCCCGCCGGTCAGGCCGATGACGATCATTTCACTGATCCCCAGAGAACAAGGCGGCAAAGTCTCCGTCGAACTCCTTCAGGAAGCGGCACATGCCCAGCACATCGACCGCCACATCATACGACTGACCACAGCTACCGCACCCGATCTTGAAAAACAGTCTCTCCAGGAAGGATTCACGCACAGCCTGGAGCCCCTCGTGGAACGCTGATGGAAACGCTCTTGATTCAGGCTTCCGGTGGTTTGCCCTTGCCAAAATCCGAGAGGTCGAGGCCTTCAATAAACTCGCGGAACGCGGACATTTGCTCCAGTTCCTCGGGCGGGATTTCGCGCGCCGGAGCCGGCTTTCCAGTCTCCGGGTCGATTATTATCGCCGCCTTTTCGAGCACTGCTTCCTCAGCATAGATCGGAACCTTGACTCTCACCGCGAGGGCTATGGCATCGCTCGGGCGGGAATCGATCTCGATCTTCTTCCCATCGCCTACTTGAATCATGATCCGGGCGAAGAAAGTGTCGTTGCGGAGATCACTGACGACAATCGAATCGACACTGGCGCCGAGTTTCATGACAACATCGCCCAGAAGGTCATGTGTGAGAGGACGTGGCACCGAGACATCCTGAAGCTTGACCGCTATGGCATCGGCCTCCGCCGGGCCAATCCATATCGGGAGATACCGGTCCGCAGATTTCTCCTTCAGGATCACCACACGCTGATAGTTGAGCATACTTACGCGGATGCTCTCAATCGTCATTTCTATCATGGGTGCCCCCTCGGTAAACTAAATTCTACCCTATGTCGAAGCTCACTGTCAACTGCGCGGTTGACAAAGACGAAGCCATGAGCTATATTTTTGAGTGTCTAAGGGCGGTTAGCTCAGGGGTTAGAGCACTGCGTTGACATCGCAGGGGTCACTGGTTCAAATCCAGTATCGCCCACCATCGTGATAACGTTCTTGCGTCAAGAAGCCCGGTAAGGTAGCACCGCGAGAGCCTCTCGTTCGACACGAGCGAGAGGTTCTCGTTTCGAGTTCGGAGAAAGGGTCTGCACGTGTCTATTGAAAGTAGCACTGAAGCTCAAGACTCGGCACGGCTCGAGTCCATGCGCCATTCAGCTGCACACATCATGGCCGAGGCAGTGGCGTCCCTGTTCCCGGAGGCCAAGTTGGGCATCGGCCCCGCGACCGCCGACGGCTTCTACTACGACTTCGACTTGCCACGCTCCCTGACCCCCGATGACCTTGACAGCATAGAGGCCAGGATGCGCGAACTCATTGCCTCAGACTCTCCTTTCGTGCATGAAGAAGTGGACAAAGAGTCGGCCAGAAAGACGTTCGGCTCGCAGCCGTACAAGCTGGAGCTCATAGGCGAGCTGCCTGACGAGGAGGTAACCATCTACCGTCAGCGCTCGTTCGTTGACCTGTGCCGTGGTCCTCACGTGGCTTCGACCGGCGAGGTGAAGGCTTTCAAGCTGCTGAGCATCGCCGGGGCTTATTGGAGAGGCGATGAACATCAGCCGATGCTGCAAAGGGTCTACGGGACTGCCTTCGAGACCCAGGCCGAGCTCGAAGAGTATCTCGCCAAGCTGGCAGAAATCGAAGCCCGTGATCACCGCAAGCTGATCAAGCAGCTGGACCTCATCAGTTTTCACGAAGAAGCCGGGGCCGGGTTGGCCTACTGGCATCCCAAGGGCGGCCGGGTACGCGTGCTCATCGAAGACTACTGGCGCAAGCTTCATTATGAAGGCGGGTATGACATCATCTTCACGCCCCACATCGGGCGCTCGCACCTGTGGGAAACCTCAGGACATCTCGACTTCTACAAAGACGGCATGTATTCACCGATGGACATTGATGGACAGGACTACTACATCAAGCCTATGAACTGTCCCTTCCATATTCTGATCTACAAGACAAACCTCCGCTCCTACCGTGAGTTGCCTCTGCGGTGGGCCGAATTGGGCACTGTCTACCGCTATGAGCGCAGTGGCACACTGCACGGACTTCTGCGGGTTCGCGGTTTCACTCAGGACGATGCGCACATCGTGTGCACGCCGGAGCAGATCGAGGATGAGATCGTGCGCGTTCTTGACTTCAGCCTGAACATGCTCAAGGGTTTCGGTTTCGAGGACGTCAATGTGGAACTGAGCGTGCGCGACCCGGGAAAGCCGGACAAGTATGCAGGCAGCGGCACAATGTGGGATGAAGCCGAAGCGTCTCTGGTCAAAGCATTGGAAGCACGGAACCTATCCTACGAGCGAATGGTTGGAGAGGCCGTGTTTTATGGGCCCAAGATCGACATCAAGATCAAGGACGCCCTTGGCCGCTCGTGGCAATGCTCCACCATTCAGTTCGACTTCAATCTGCCCGAGCGATTCGACATGTCCTACATTGCCGAAGACGGCCAGGAGCATCGCCCTTACATGGTGCATAGAGCGCTATTGGGAAGCCTGGAGCGGTTCTTTGGAATACTCGTGGAGCATTATGGCGGCGCATTCCCGACATGGCTCGCCCCGGTGCAGGTGGTTGTGATCCCGATAACCGACGGCAACGTGGAATATGCCCGGAGCGTATCTGCTGAACTGCAAACCGAAGAGATAAGAGTCGAGGTAGATGAACGTAGCGAGCGGATGAATCTGAAGATACGAGATGCCCAACTCCAGAAGGTCCCCTACATGCTTATCGTTGGCAACAAGGAAGAAAGCTCTTCCACAGTGTCGGTCCGTTCTCGCAGTGGCGACAGCAAAGTCCAACTTCTGCCAGAATTCAAGGCCATGCTGAAAACAGCTATTGCCGCTAGGGAATCCGTTTGATTTATTCCAAAGATTGTGTTATAAGAAATGCTAGCTATCTTCGAGGAGGCTGGGTATAGTTAAACACTTCACTTCGAGACAGCCCGCGGTCAAGAAGTATCGGATCAACGAGATGATCAGGGCCAGGGAGGTTCGCTTAGTCGGTGAGTCCGGCGAGCAACTCGGCGTAAGAGCTCTGAAGGATGCCCTTGATCTTGCTCGGGAGAATGATGTCGATCTGGTTGAGGTAGCGCCCAATGCCGAACCTCCGGTCTGTCGGCTGCTTGACTATGGCAAGTTCAAGTACGAGCAAGCAAAGAAGGAACGAGAGGCTTTCAAGAAGCAGGCGACTGTCTCGCTCAGGCAGGTGCGTTTGCGGCCGAAGACCGGTGAACATGATCTCGCCTTCAAGACAGCTTTGATGGGAAAGCTCCTCGACAAGGGCAACAAAGTCAAGGTGCTGGTGCTCTTCCGGGGCCGGGAGATCTCTCATCCCCAGCTTGGAAAGGAACTCTTGGACAATGCCGCGAGTGCCCTCGCAGACCGAGCGGCGGTAGAAAGGCCTGCCGCGATGGAGGGACGATCGATGACCATGATTCTGTCGCCACTTCCATCAAAGAAGCCCCAAGAGGAGAAGCCTAAGCAGGAGAAGCCCCAAGAGGAGAAGACGCAAGAGGAGAAGCCCCAAGGGGAGAAGACGCAAGACGAGAAGCCTAAGCAGGAGAAGCCCCAAGGGGAGAAGACGCAAGAGGAGAAGCCTAAGCAGAAGAAGCCCCAAGAGGAGAAGATGCAAGAGGAGAAGCCTGAGCAGGAGAAGCCCCAAGAGGAGAAGATGCAAGAGGTTACAGATGCCTAAGATTAAGACCCATAAGGGGGCCAAGGCCCGCTTTCACATTACGGGGACTGGCAAGATTATGCGCGTCAAGATCGGCAAGAGCCACCTGCGCCGCAAGAAGCCTAAGCGGGTCAGGCGGCTGTACGATGAGACCATGCCCCTCCACCCCTCGGCAAGGACACGGATACGAAGGATGCTGCCTGGGATCTAAGGGCAGGAGGCGCGATATAGCACCCGTTCAATTCTGGTTTCTAGAGCAGGAGGATCTCTGTGCCCCGAGTTAAAGGTGGAGTAACGACCCACCGCCGCCATAAGAAAGTTCTCAAGCTGACCAAGGGCCACCGAGCTACCAAGCACTCTCTCTATCGGCGGGCCCATGAGTCGATGCTGAAGTCACTCTCCTATTCCTATCGCCATCGCAGGGAGCGCAAGCGAGACATGCGGCGACTCTGGATTGTTCGAATCAATGCGGCAACGCGGCTTGACGGGATGTCATACAGCAGGTTCGTGGAAGGTTTGGACAAAGCAGGCGTTGCCATCGATCGCAAGATGCTCGCGGAACTGGCTGTGTCAGACCCGGCCGCCTTCTCCGAGCTAGTGGCAGTGGCCAAGGAGACTACTCAGCAGGCTAATGACAAGCAAGCTTGACGACCTGCGACACAGTGCGATCCGCGAGCTTGACTCCGCCGATACCTCGGATGACCTTGAGGCTTGGCGCATTCGCCATCTCGGCCGAAAGAGCCCCCTGACCCAGGTGCTACGGGGACTGGCTGCGCTACCCATCGAAGAGAAGCGCTCAGTGGGTACTGCTGCCAACGAACTCAAGTCCTCGCTGGAACAAGCCCTGGCGCACAGGGAAGAGGAACTCAGGCAGTCGGAGATAGCCCGTTTCGTCGAGCAGGGAAGTCTCGATGTTACCCTGCCCGGTCGCCCCCCCGCCCTGGGCCGACTGCACCCAATCACTCAGCTGCTGCGTCAGATCTGCCACATCTTCGCCACGATGGGCTTTGAAGTGCTCGAAGGTCCGGAAGTGGAGTGGGACTACTACAATTTCGAGGCCCTCAATATACCGCAGGACCATCCCGCGCGTGATATGTGGGACACTCTGTGGATAGACTCCGAGACGCCGGACGGGCAACGGCCAATGCTGCTTCGAACCCACACCTCCCCAGTGCAGATTCGGGTCATGGAGTCCAGGCGCCCGCCGGTACGAGCGGTGGTCCCAGGCAAGGTATATCGATACGAGGCCACTGATGCAACCCACGAGTCGATGTTCTACCAGCTGGAGGGCTTTGCCGTAGACAAGAACATCACGTTCGCGGACCTGAAGGGAACCCTTTTCGAGTTCGCCAGACGGCTCTTCGGGGAAGAGCGGAAGGTGCGATTCAGGTGCGACTACTTCCCCTTCGTCGAACCTGGGGTGGAGATGGCGATCGACTGTTTTCTCTGCAACGGCGCTGGCTGCCGACTCTGTTCTGAGACAGGCTGGATCGAGATTCTCGGCGCAGGCATGGTGCATCCGGATGTATTGCGCCGAGTGGATTACGACCCCGAGATCTACACTGGATTCGCGTTCGGGCTGGGGCTCGAGCGTATGCTGATGCTCAAGCACGGTATCGATGACATACGCCTGTTCTATTCAAACGACCTCAGGTTTCTGCGGCAGTTCTAACGATGAAAGTCTCCCTGAAATGGCTCCAAGATTATGTCAATACTCCCCTGCCCATACATGAGTTGGCTCACAAGCTGACCATGGCTGGCAACGAGGTCGGCGCGCTCGATTTCGTGGGCCAGCACTGGGAAGAAATATCGGTGGGCCAGGTGGTGAGCCTGGAGAGACATCCAAACGCCGACCGGCTTCAGCTGGCGACTATTGCCCTGGGGAATGAGACGATTACAGTGGTCACCGGCGCCCCGAATCTCGAGGCGGGCCAGAAGGTGCCTTTCGCTCGTGTGGGCGCCCAACTCGTCGACGGACACACAGGCGAACTTTCAAAGCTGAAGCCCGCTAAGATACGTGGGGTCAAGTCCGAGGGCATGGTCTGCTCCGAAAAGGAGCTCGGCATCTCCAACCGGCACGAAGGGATAATGGTCCTTCCGCCGGAAGCGCCGGTTGGTGCGCCCCTCTCCGAGTATCTCGGAGACACGATTCTCGATTTCTCGACAACACCCAACCGCCCGGATTGCCTGTCGGTGATCGGCATCGCCCGTGAGGTAGCGGCTCTGACCGACCAGATACCTCACATACCCGAAGTAAGCTACGAGGAGCCTGGAGCACCGATCGACGACATGGTATCGGTTGAGATTCATGACGCTGATCTCTGCCCACGCTACTGCGCCAGCTTGGTCACGGATGTCAAGATAGGGCCGTCGCCGCACTGGATGCAGCAGCGGATCTTGGCAAGCGGCATGCGCCCAATCAACAACGTCGTGGATATCACAAACTACGTGATGCTCGAATACGGGCAACCGCTACACGCGTTCGACTACAAGCAAATCAAGGGCAAGAAGATCATCGTGCGCCGCGCCAGGGACAACGAGGCGCTGTCCACTCTTGACGGCACCGAGAGAAGGCTCGATTCGGGCATGCTCGCCATCGCTGACGAGAAGGATCCCATAGCTCTGGCCGGAGTGATGGGAGGCGCTGATAGTGAAGTGATCGACACGACGACTTCCATTCTCCTGGAGGCCGCAAGCTTCAACGGCGCCAGCATAAGGCGGACTTCGGTGAGGCTGGGCCTGCGCAGCGAGGCCTCGAGCCGGTTCGAGAAGAGCATCAGCCCGGATCTCGTACCCATAGCGCTGCGTCGCGCTACGCAGCTATTCGTGGAGTTGGGTGGAGGCAAGGCAGCCAAGGGCATAGTCGACGCCTACCCTGGACGGGAAGAGCGCGAGCCCATACTGCTCACGAAGAACCGGGGCATCCAAGTCCTGGGCGTCGACTTCGATACGGGACGAATCGTCAACGTACTGACCGCACTGGGATTTGGCTGCAAGCAGACAGGAGCCCCGGGAGACCTCCTCGTCACTGTCCCCTACTGGCGGACCGACATTCGCCTTGCCGACGATCTCATCGAAGAGATCGCGCGCGCCATTGGCTATGATGAGATTCCCACCACCATGCTTCGGGGCGAGATCCCCGAGAGAAGGCCCACAACCCTTCTGTCCCTGAAGGATGTGCTGCGTGACCTCCTTGTCGCGTGCGGCATGCAGGAAATCATAACCTACTCGCTGGTCAGCCAGGCGGCTCTCGACAAGGTAGACCCGCAAGGAAAGCTCGGCCCCGCGCTACGAACAGCCAACCCAATGAGTTCGGAGCAGGAGTACCTCCGCACCAGCCTCCGCCCAGGGTTGTTGTCCGCCTTCTCAGCAAACCAGAGACACGAACAGGACGGCATCAGACTCTTCGAGGTAGGCAAGGCCTACTTCCCGAAGAAGGCGGAGCTCCCGGAGGAGCGAGAGATGCTGGCCGGAGTTCTGGGTGGCCCCCGGTTCGATCGCTCGTGGCACTCCGGAGAAGACACGCTCGACTTCTTCGACGTCAAGGGTATCGTGGAGGCCGTTCTCCGTCATCTGCATCTCAAGGCCGACTTCGAGCCAGCAGAGGATCAGGTCCTTCTGCCCGGAAGAACGGCCGGGATCTCGATTGATGGACAAAAGGTTGGAGTGCTGGGAGAGATACATCCCAACACAAGCGCTCTGTTCGAGATATCATCCCAGGCCGTGGTGTTCTTTGAGCTCGACCTCGGGAAGCTGCTGCCATTTGTGGGCGCGGCTGTGACATTCGAGCACATAGCGAGGTTTCCTGAGATAGCGCGCGACCTAGCAGTGGTCGTGGCTGAGAGGGTCCTCGCCACCCACGTCAAAGATATCATCCAGAGCTTTCCCCTCGTGAGCCAGGTCACGCTTTTTGACGTCTACACCGGAAAGCCGGTCCCCGAGGGCAAGAAGTCGCTGGCATTCTCCGTGCGCTACCAGTCACTCGAGCGCACATTGACTGATGCCGAGGTCGACAACACGGAGAAGCTGATCATCGACCGGATACGAGGAGAGCTCGAAGCCACCTTGAGGAGCTAACTCTACTTGTCCCCGACTCCCCCCCTTGTATCGCCCTGACTATTGGATAAAGCAGGCGTCATTGTCCAGCACTGTCTAAACCCTGCCCAGGGTTGCGGGCAGATCGGAACACTCGCACCAGCTAGGCCCGGAGCCGATGCTCCAAGCTACCCTTCTTGATCCACTTGGCAAGCTCCATATTATCTCACCCACCATTTTCTCCATACCCGTCCGCTCTTCCAAGCCTGTCAGGCTAGCTGCCAACTCAGTCTTATGCTAAAATGAATCGAACACCCTCGGAGTTCCCTGGAACCAGGACTGAGCTATGGAAGTGATCCCCGCTATCGATCTGAGAAATGGCAAATGCGTTCGCCTCTATCAGGGCGACTACGACAAGGAAACGGTGTTCTCCGATGACCCTGTGTCCACGGCCCTGAGATGGCAATCTGAGGGCGCCGTGAGGCTGCATATCGTTGATCTCGATGGCGCAGCCGAGGGCCAGCCAGGCAACCTCGATGCCATAGGGCGGATACTGGAGGCTGTCGAGCTTCCGGTTCAAGTAGGCGGTGGCATTCGCGACCTCAAGACGATGGAGCAACTCCTCGCCCTGGGCGTCGGGCGAGTGATCATGGGCACTTTGGCCGTGGAGAACCCGGATGTGGCGGCACAGGCCTGCGCCGAGTTCGGGGAGCAGGTCGTCATCGGCATCGACGCCCGCGACGGGCTGGTGGCCACGCGAGGTTGGCTGGAAGAATCGACTGTCATGGCAGCAGACCTGGCGGCCAAAATGGTCGACCTCGGCGCGAGGCGCATAATCTACACTGACATCAGTCGCGATGGCACCCTGACCAGCCCCAATTTCGAAGGGGTCGCCGATCTCGTGTCGCGGGTGAGCGCGCCCATCATAGCCGCAGGGGGAATCAGCTCGGTCGAGCATCTGTCGAAGCTCGCCGCACTGGGGGCGGAAGGGGCCATCGTAGGCCTGGCGATTTACACGGGTGACTTGAGGCTGGCCGATGCGATCGCGCAGGTGTCATAAAGTCCGCAGCCTGGAAGATGATGCATTGAGAGTAGGGCAAGCGAATTGAGACTGGATTCCCGCTTTCGCGAGAATGACAGGGCAGGACTTATGAGCCCGTGCTCATCGCTTTTGTCACTCCTGAGGAAGCGGGAGTCCAGAGGGCCCTACATAGCAGAATGGCAAAGCAGTATTACGTCTACATTCTTGCGAGCAAGAGGAATGGTACATTGTACATCGGGGTGACAAATGACGTGCTCCGAAGGATGCATGAACACAAGAGTGATAGCGTTGATGGCTTCACTCGAAGGTACAACGTTCACAAGCTCGTCCATTATGAGATAGCGGATGACGTCGAGAGCGCCATCGCGCGAGAGAAACGGCTGAAGAAATGGAAGAGAAGTTGGAAGATCGACCTGATTGAGGAATCCAATCCGGAGTGGAATGACCTGTACGAAGGCCTGCTTCAAAATTGACGCTCGTTGCAGTTCGTCTGCGGGAGATGAGTGCGTCGATCTACCGATGGTCAGGGAGAGGAGTTTCCATGGGAGAGCGGGAGCGAATAGAGACTGGATTCCCGCTTTCGCGGGAATGACAGGATGGGACTTGTGAGTCCGTGCTCATGCCCTTAGTCACTCCTGCGGAAGCAGGAGTCCAGAGTCTAGCCGAAGGAGACGGAACACACACTCCCCAAGTATTTGGGAGTAGGTCTTTCCACGCTCCACCCACAATACAACGCTGCAGTTTGCAGGTCGGGCCGACTTGGGCAGGCGGGTAGGCACAATCAACGCCAGTTGACAGTTATTGAGAGGGGAAACGCGCGATGAAGTTCGACGATAAGGGTTTGCTTCCGGCAGTAGTCCAGAATGCAGAAACAAGTGAGGTGCTTATGCTGGCCTACGTGAACCATGAGTCCCTGGAGAAGACACTCTCTACTGGTCAAGCTTGGTTCTACAGTCGTAGCCGGCAGGAGCTGTGGCACAAGGGAGCGACTTCGGGCAACTACCTGAACGTCAAAGAGGTGTTCGTTGACTGCGATGAGGACACTGTGCTGCTACGGGTCGACCCCGTCGGGCCCGTCTGTCACACCGGCAACCGGACCTGTTTCTTCCGCAGGCTCGGCGGAGGGCTCAACATCATCGGCGATGACTCGCTTCAAGGCTGAGATGGCAACCTCGATCTGCCTGTCATCCGGCTTTCTCGTGGTCAGTGACTGTAACGCGAGGCCCGGAGCAAGCATCACGCTCACCAGCCTGTTGTCAACATGGCCGGCGCTGAATCTGATGAGCTCATAGCTGACAGCCGCGATGGCAGGTAGAATGGCCAGGCGCTCCAGGAACCGCAGCAGCAGCGGTGGATCCCCCAGGAAAGCGTGGGCTATGACAGCGATCACCATCACGAACAATAGGAAGCTGGTACCGCATCTGGAATGCTTGATTCCGTAGTTGCGAACCGTGTCAACGTCCAGCGCCTCCCCCGCCTCAAAAGCGTTGATCGTCGCGTGCTCGGCCCCGTGATAGGCGAATACGTTTCGAATCTCAGCCATCAGCGTCATCGCCTTGAGATATATGAGGAAGATGACCATGCGAAGGACACCGTCCACCACATTGCCCACAACCGGGGAAGAAACATGTGGATCGATGAGAAAATGAATGATCAGCAGCGGTATGGCCAGAAACAGCGCCAAGGCCAAGACAATGCCCAAGGCCACGCTGCCCCAGAGCATCGGCGAGCTGACTTCCTGCTCCTCCTCTTCGACCGCCACCGACGCCGAGTAGAACAAGGCCCGCATTCCCACGATAAGGGTCTCAACCAGGATGACCATCCCGCGAAGCAAAGGAATCTCTCGAATTCGGCCTGTTGACAGCGATCCGAGCTGGTCCCGACGTATTATGATCTCGCCATTGGGACGACGAACGGCGACCGCTACGCTCTTGCGGCCGCGCATCATCACCCCCTCAATGACCGCCTGTCCTCCGTAGTAGAACTTCTTAGTCAACATCCTCCTCAGACAAAAACAGGGGCGAGAGTTCCCGCCCCTGTTGATTCCAATGTGGTCAGACTCATCAGTCTTGGATCTTGAACCTTCGCTTGAAGCGTTCCACCTGTCCACCAGTGTCGATTATTCTGCGCTCGCCGCTGTAGAAAGGATGGCACTTGCTGCAAAGATCGATCTTCAGCAAGGACTTGGTGGACCGTGTCTCGAAAGAATTGCCGCAGGCACAAACGACCTTGGCTTCCATATACTCGGGATGGATATCCTTCTTCATCAGGCGCTTTCCCCTTCGGCCGCCAGCACGCTGACCTTTCTCCTGTCCTTGGACGCCGGGCCGTACTTGACTATGCCGTCCCGAAGGGCATATAGCGTATGATCTCTCCCCAGACCTACGTTCTCTCCCTGGTGAATCCGCGTGCCTCTCTGCCGCACCAATATTGTGCCAGCGCTTACGGTCTGGCCATCAAAACGCTTCACGCCAAGCCGCTGGGACTGGCTATCGCGCCCCAAACGGGTGCTGCCGCCACCCTTCTTATGTGCCATTTGCCTTGGATCTCCTTCCCCTAGCCAGCTACTATCTCGTTGATGGCAAGCCTGGTATACGACTGGCGGTGTCCCTTCTTCCTGCGATATCGCACCTTGGACTTGTACTTGAAGACTATCACCTTTTTCTTCCTGCCATCGCCGACCACAGAGGCAAGGACCTTGGCTCCGGCGATAGTGGGCTTGCCGACAGTGACCTTGTCACCATCCGCTATGAGGTAGACCCTGTCCAACTCAACAGTTACCTCATCCCCTCCGAGCTTGTCCACATCGATGGTCTGACCCGGCGAAACCTTGTACTGCTTCCCACCCGTCTCAACTACAGCGTAAATCGTCGTCCTCCCAGTGATTGCTCACTATGGAATTCTACCAACTCCCGTTCGCGCTGTCAAGAAACGACCCACAGAATCGCACGATCATTCAGGGGCCACTTGCTCGGAATCGGTGCTGAACACCAGCCCCTCCGGACTAAGCCCAACGCTGATTTCTTCGCCATCCCTGAACTCGCCTAGAATCAGCTTCTTTGACAGCGGATTTTCCACCTCTCGCTGAATGATGCGCCGCAGTGGACGCGCGCCAAACATGGGATCGAAGCCTTCCCTGGCCAGCCACGCCTTGGCCTCGTCCGACAGGACCACGGTGATTCCCCGATCCTTCAGCCGCTTCTGCACATCGTTCATCAGCAGATCAACAATCTGTCGTATCTGATCCTCCGTCAGGGGCTGGAAGATGATGATTTCGTCAATCCTGTTGAGAAACTCCGGACGAAACGCCTGCTTGAGAGCGCCTTCGACAGAGCTTTTGAGGCGCTGTTGCTCAGTCCTGGTCTGCTTCTCCTGCCGAAAGCCAAGCGACCCGCGCTGAAACTCCTGGCCTCCAAGATTCGAGGTCATGATTATTACGGCGTTCCTGAAATCCACAGTCCGGCCATGACCGTCGGTCAGCCGTCCGTCCTCCAGTATCTGCAGGAGAATGTTGAACACGTCAGGATGAGCCTTCTCGACCTCATCGAAAAGGATTACCTTGTAAGGACGGCGCCGTACCGCCTCAGTCAACTGCCCTCCCTCCCCGTAGCCAACGTAGCCGGGAGGAGCGCCGATAAGGCGAGATACGGTGTGTTTCTCCTGATACTCCGACATATCGATCCTGACCATCGCCTCCTCATCATCAAAAAGGAACTCGGCCAGGGCCCTCGCGAGCTCCGTCTTGCCGACACCCGTGGGACCGAGGAATATGAAGCTTCCGATAGGGCGCTTGGGGTCCTTGAGCCCGGCTCGCGCCCTCCTAATTGCGTCCGACACTGCGACCACAGCCTCGTCCTGTCCGACCACGCGCTCATGAAGGCCTTCCTCCATGTGGGCAACCTTCTCTGTCTCCCCCTCCAACATGCGAGTCACCGGAATGCCGGTCCACTTGGCCACAAGCTCAGCAATACTATCCTCGTCCACCACCTCTTCGATCTTCTCCTCCTCCAGCCACTTGCCCCGGAGTTCGATGTGCTCTTGTTCGAGACCGAGCCGCTGTGTCCTGAGCGCGGCCCCTTGTTCGTAATCGCCCCGCTGTGCAGCTGCTTCTTCCTCGTTGGTCACCTGCTGAATCTTCCTCTCGAGATCCTTGACCTCCGGCGGGGCACTCTGAGCATCGATCCTGATCTTGGCCGCGGCCTCGTCTATCAAATCAATGGCTTTGTCAGGAAGAAAGCGCTCCGTGATATACCGGTGGCTGAGCTGTGCGGCGGCGACCAGGGCAGCGTCAGTGATCTGGATCCGATGATGGGCTTCATATCTCGGCCTCAATCCCTTGAGTATGGCGACCGTGTCCTCCTCGTTGGGCTCGTTGATGAATACCGGCTGGAACCGCCTCTCCAAAGCGCGGTCCTTTTCCACATGTTCCCGGTACTCATCCAGGGTGGTCGCGCCTACACACTGGAGCTCACCACGCGCCAATGCGGGCTTGAGCATGTTCGATGCATCTATTGAGCCCTCCGCCGCGCCGGCTCCAACCACGGTGTGGAGTTCATCAATGAAGAGCACGATCTCACCCTCGGCCCGACGAATCTCATCCATAACGGCTTTCAGCCGCTCCTCGAACTCGCCTCTGAATTTGCTGCCGGCCACCAACGCCCCCATGTCGAGTGCTATGACTCGACGCTTCTTCAGAGCGTCCGGAACGTCATCGGCAACGATCTTCTGTGCCAGTCCCTCAGCGATGGCTGTCTTGCCCACACCGACCTCTCCTATGATCACCGGGTTATTCTTGGTACGCCTGGCCAGCACCTGCATCACGCGCTTTATCTCGTCCTCACGCCCTATCACCGGATCCAGCTTCCCCTCCGCGGCAAGCTGCGTGAGGTCGCGGCTGTATTTCTCCAGAGCGCGGTATTTGTTCTCCGCCCTGGGATCGGTAATGCGCTGCCCGCCGCGTATGGTCTGAAGAGAGCTGTAGATCCTCTCCTGGTCGATGCTGAAGCCCTCGAGTATCTTGGCGGCCTCTCCCTCCTGCTCACCGGCGATCGCAATCAGCAAATGCTCAGCACCCACAAACTCGTCTTTGAATCTGTCAGCCTCACCAGCCGCACTGCGCAGCAGCTTTTCAACACGCGGCGTGGGATAGATCTGCCCGCCCTCATAGGCCACGGTTGGACTTCCGGAAAGGGCCTGCTCCACACTCGCCCGCACGAGAGCCACATCCGCGCCCATATCTGCCAGGATCTCGGAGGTAACGCCACCCTCTCTTTGGAGCAGGGCGAGGAGGATATGCTCCACATCCCACTGATTGTGGTGATAGCTACGAACCAGCTCCTGCGAGGCTGCAAGCACCTCCTGGGCCTGTTCCGTGAATCTGTCTGGCCGCATCATGGTTGGCCTTCTCCTTCCAAGTCCCCAGCCGAGCAACTACATTGTCGATGCCAGCTCAAAGTCCGGCCTCGCCGAGGCGCTTCACCTTCAGCTCAAGCGCCTGTATCTCGCGTTCCATCCTGGCCATTCGCTCAGCCATCCTCATGACAACCTCTACGCCGGCCAGATTGACCCCGAGATCGTCCATCAAAGTCCTGATCCGGCGCAACCGCTCAACGTCCTCCGAAGAATACAATCGGCGGTTGCCCCGGGAGCGAGAAGGTTCGACAAGGCCCGCACGCTCATAGTACCTGAGCGTCTGCGCATGCAGGCCAACCATTCTGGCTGCGATACTTATTATATAGCAGGGTTCGGAATCATCAAACTCCATTTTCATACCTCCGTGATCGGCGCCTCCGCATCTTCACTCAGCGCGAATCGTCTTGAGCTCCTCGAAAAGCTCCTTCTCCCGTTTGGATAGCTTCGTCGGCAGAACGACGTGGATCCTGGCAAACAGGTCACCTCTGGCATTGTCGCCGAGGCGCGGCATGCCCTGCCCTCCCAAACGAAACATCTTGCCGTTCTGAGTCTCCGCTGGTATCTTCAAGGCAAGCTTCTTACCCCCAACCGACGGCACCTCGATCTCAGCGCCGAGAACGGCATCGGCCAGGGGCACGGGCACTTCCACATGGATATCATCACCGGTCCTCTGGAAACGCTTGTCGGGCCGGACGGATATCAGAAGGTAGAGATCTCCGGCCGCTCCTCCTCTGTGCCCTGGAGCGCCCTTGCCGGCCACCCTCACGCGCGAGCCATCATTCACGCCCGGCGGGACAGTGACCTCAAGGCGCTGCGGCCGCCTCGCTCTCCCGGACCGGCCACATTTGGGGCAACCTTCCCCCTTGCAACTTGAGCATTGCTCCTCCACCTGAGTCTCGAGAACCCGTGTCGTACCCCTGTACGCCTCCTCCAGTGACACGTCCACACGATACTCCTGGTCCTGACCGCGCGCTGGCCGACGCCCTCTCCTTCCCGAGAAATCACCCAGGATCGAATCGAATATACCGTTGAACCCCGCACCATCCATGTCGCCAAACTCAAACGTTGTGCCGCCGGTCCCAAAGCCCCGGTGCGGTTGCCTTCCTCCTGCTCTGGTGAACTGGTCGGCGTGCTCCCAGTTCTCCCCGAACTTATCATATTTCTTGCGCTTCTCCGAGTCAGAGAGCACCTCGTAGGACTGGTTTATCTCCTTGAATTTGGCCTCGGACGACTTGTCGCCTGGGTTTACGTCAGGATGATATTGGCGGGCCAGCTTACGATAGGCCTGCTTTATCTCCTTTGCACTGGCCTTTCTGGCAACCCCCAGGATTGAGTAGTGGTCCTTCCCAGCCATTTCCCAGACCTCCTGCGTCCTATCCTCAAGTATAATTGTTGATAATCACGTTGTCAATAGAACTTGCTAGCAAGCATTATGAATATGATATCATCTAGCATGAACCAATGATAATAAAGTATCTTGATATATCAATATCAATATCCCGAAATCATCACTGGTATCAGGGCGAACTGGGGGAGGGCTATCCCCCCTTGTTCACTCCGGTGTCAGACTCGCCCCTGCTCTGCATCGAACTTGACTGAGTGCTCGGGGGCAACATATAATTACTCAAAGGTAGCGTCCGGGGAGGGAATGCAAGGTGAGAGCTGAGGAGGGGTGGTCTAGTCCAACGAGAGTAGCTCTCCAGACCGTAGGTTGCAAGCTCAATCAGGCGGAGACAGAGTCGCTAGCACGCAGTTTCAACCAGGCCGGCTACCACGTGATTGCCCCCAGCCAACCTGCTGACATTTACGTTCTCAGTACATGCACGGTTACACATGTCGCCGATCGCAAGTGCCGAAATCTGTTGCGCCAGGCCCGCCGTCGCAGTCCTCACGCGCTGATCGTGGCCACCGGCTGCTACGCAGAGCGAGCTCCGGCAGAACTGGGCGAAATCGACGAAGTGGGACTCGTCGTCGGCAACAAGGACAAGGGGCGACTCGCTGAAATCGTGAAGAGCAAGGGCAACAGCCACCAGGGGTGCGGTCAATCCAGCAAAAACAGAGGCCCCCAGTTGCGTACCCGCGCCCTGGTCAACATCCAGGAGGGCTGCAACCAGGGTTGCTCTTTCTGTGTCGTGCCCTCGGTTCGTGGCCAAGAGCGGAGTCGGCTGGCGGATGATATCATTGCTGAGATCACGTCCAGAGTGGCGGAAGGATACAAGGAAGTCATCCTGACCGGCACCAGAATCGGACGCTATGAGCATGACGGCGGACTTCGCGGATTGACCGAGCAGATACTCCAGAAAACCGATGTGCCAAGGCTCCGGCTTTCCTCGCTGGAGCCAAATGATGTGAGCCCGGACCTGCTGCGCCTCTGGAGAAACAGCCGCCTCTGCCCGCACATTCACATGCCACTGCAGAGTGGCAGCGACCCCGTGCTTGAACGGATGGGGCGGTCCTATTCTGCCAATGGCTACTTACTAGCCGTAGCGTTGGCCCGCGAAGCGATACCGAACCTCGCCTTGACAACAGATATAATGGTCGGCTTCCCGGGTGAGAGCGACGAGGAGTTCGGCGACAGCTACCGCTTCTGCGAACGTTCCGGCTTCGCCGACATGCATGTCTTCCCGTATTCTGTCCGCCCCGGCACCAGGGCAGCTCGGATGGCAAACCACGTCGACGACGAGAACAAGAAGCAGCGCTGCCAACTCATGCTCGACCTGGCTGGCAAGAGCGGCCAGCAGTTCCGCGAACGCTTCTTGGGCCGGGAGATGAATGTCCTGTGGGAGGGACAGAAGAACAAGCTCTGGGTCGGTCTCACTGACAACTATCTCAGAGTCTTCCTGCAGGATCATGGTCTCAATGCTAACGTACTTATGCCTACGAAGATCATCGGCCTCCACAACGGCGGCCTTCGCGGAGAACTGATGAGCGAAGGATCCGGATCCTAGATGTTCAGGGAGGGTTGACTATGGACACCAACGTGATATATGTCGTCCTGTTCTTCATTTGCCTGTTGCTGTCCGGGTTCTTTTCCAGCTCCGAGGTGGCTTTCTTATCCCTGCAGAAGCTCAGGCTGAGGCATCTGGCGGACACCGAGGGAGGCGCCGCTAAGCAGGTAGCAGAGATGACAGAGAAGCCCGAGAGGCTGCTGACTACTATCCTACTGGGCAACAATCTGGTCAACACAGCCGCCGCAGCCCTCGCAACGACGGTGGCAATATCCACAATTGGTGAAGGCTATGCGGTGCTCGTGGCTACGGCGGTGGTGACCGTGCTGCTGCTCATATTTGGCGAGGTGTTCCCCAAGACAGTCGCCACGAGATACGGTGAGCGAATGGCCCTGGTTTATGCAAGGCCAATGAGGCTACTGACCTGGGTCCTGCTGCCGGTGGCGACGATCTTTGTCTGGATCGCAGATGGGCTGGCGCGGATGATCGGAGCCCCTGCGGGGCCCCAAACGCTGGTGAGCGAGGATGAGATTCGCACAGCCGTCTCCGTAGGAATGGAGGAGGGAACTCTCGAGGAGGCTGAGGCCGAGATGGTGGAGAGGGTATTCCGCTTCGGCGATCGCAACGTAGTCGAGGTGATGACCCCTCGCCCGGACATCCGTTGGGTTGAGAAGGGCACCAAGCTGTCGGACTTCCTGACTCTCTATGCCCAGCACCCTCATTCCAGATTTCCGGTGCATGTAGACACGATCGACAACGTGGTCGGCATTCTCTGGATCAAAGACTTGGTCATGGCACAAGCCGGGGAAGCCCTCGAGCAAGACAGCTCAATCGACAAACTGGTGCGGCCAGCGTACTTCGTGCCGGAGAGCAAACCCATAGCTGAGCTTCTCACCGAGCTCCAGGAGTCCGGAGGCCAGCTGGCCATGGTTGTCGACGAGTTCGGCGGCACCGCCGGCCTGATCACTCTGGAACAGCTGCTGGAAGAAATCGTGGGCGAGTTCGGCGACGAACTGGTCAGGGTGAGAAAGACCTACGAAACAATCGACGAAAACAGCTTCCAGATCGACGGTGGAATGAGACTTGACGACGCCAACGAGAAGCTGGGGCTGGAATTGCCCGACGGGGAGTACGAGACCGTTGCCGGATTCGTCTTGAACGTTCTCGGCCACATACCGAAGGATGGGGAGCAGATCAAGTACAACAACCTCAAAATGGTGATAACTGAGATGAAAGGGGTCAAGATCGAGAAGATCCTGGTCACCAAGGAATAGCGATGCAACGACTGAGGCTGACCTTCGGCCGAGGCGAAGAGCCGAAGTACATCTCACATTTGGACCTGATGCGTCTGTGGCAACGAGCACTGCGACGGGCTGACATCCCACTCGTCTACTCCCAGGGGTTCAGCCCTCACCCGAGGCTGTCACTGGCGGCGCCGCTGGCCGTCGGAGTAACCAGCAGCGGAGAGCTCATGGACGTCTTCCTGGAGAGGAGGGTCTCCCCTCACTTCTTTCTCAAGTCGGTTGGCAAGCAGCTGCCTGGCGGCATAGACATCACCGAGATTGAGGAAATCGGACTGGGCTTGCCGTCGCTCCAATCTCAGGTGCGCTCCGCTGAATACAGCGTTGACATAGAAACTGACAAAGATCAGAAGGAGGTCGAGACCGCTCTGGATTCCCTCCTCGCGATGGATAGCCTGCCCTGGCAACACGCGCGCGACAAAGAGATCCGGAAGTACGACCTTCGCGAGTTGATCTATGACCTCTGGCTCGTTGACTGGTATCCCCCCGAATGCAAGCTCGGAATGCTGCTGCGCTGCGATAGCAAGGGCACAGGAAGGCCGGAGCAGGCAACATCTGCCCTTGGTTTTATCGCCGCCCCCAGGACCATCCATCGCAACAAGTTGATCTTGGCCAAGCAGAATGGGCTCGTCCCCCGCCGATAGGCCTGATAGCATGTCAGAGCTAGGCCCAGACCCACGCAGACAGGAGAAGGCCAGAGAGTATGCAGGGCTGACAAGACGATTCCTCTTCCTTGAGTTGGGATTGGGGGTCGCTTTCATGCTCGTCCTGCTGCTGACCGGGCTCTCCAGTGGACTGAGAGACCTCCTCTCTCTGCCACAGCCTGCAAGAGTTGTCTCCTACTTCCTGATCGTCATGCTTGGCTACGGCGTGGTCTCAGCCCCCGTCGCCGCCTACCGCGGCTTCGTATTGCCTCATCGCTACGGCCTATCTTGCCAAAGCTGGCAATCCTGGGCAGCCGATATGGCGAAGGAGGGGATTCTGGCATTGGTGCTGAGTACGTGCTTTGTGGCAGTCATCTACTCGCTCCTTGAGTCGTTTCCGCAGGGCTGGTGGCTATTGGCCTCCGGCTTTGGGGCCTTGGTCACGGTGGTCATGACCCGGCTCGCGCCAGTGCTGATTCTGCCCCTTTTCTACAAGCTGCGGCCGCTGGCCGATGCTGAGCTCCGCTCGAGGCTGCTCCGTCTGGCGGAGCGCACGCAGACAAGGGTGGGCGACGTCTTCCAGATTGACTTCAGCGATAAGACCTCCACAGGGAACGCTATGGTGATGGGCTGGGGCAGCACCAGACGCATCGCTCTCAGCGATACCATGCTCCGGGACTACACCCCGGAGGAGATCGAGGTCGTCATGGCCCACGAATTTGGCCATCACCGTCACAGAGACATTGCCAAACTCACTATCGTTCAGTCGATACTGATGCTCCTGGGGTTCTACTCGGCGAACCTGACACTCACATGGGCCGTGCCGACGCTGGGTCTGGACAGCGTCTCCGATGTGGCAGCGTTCCCTGTGCTGGCACTCGTGCTGCTGACATTGACCCTCCTTCTCGCTCCGCTGGTCAATGCCTATACCCGACACGTGGAGAGAGCGGCTGATCGTTTCGCGCTCGCGGCCACCTCGAACCCGAACGCGTTCGTCTCCATGCTCACCAAGCTCACTGATCAGAATCTCGTGGAGTCCGAGCCCGGGCGGTGGACCGAGATCCTGTTCTGCGATCACCCGCCCTATTACAAGCGGCTCGAGTTGGCCCACCGTTTTCGAAGAGAGGAGCACTGATGAGACTTGTCCTGGCCAGGCACGGGGAGACCGATTGGAACAGGCAGGGCCGAGTGCAGGGACGCAGTGATATCGAGTTGAACGAAACCGGCAGGAAGCAGGCTGAGGCGATGGCTCGAGCTCTCAGGAACACACCCGTGAAGGCAGTCTACGCCAGCCCCTTGAAGAGAGCCCGGGACACAGCGTCTGCCATCAACCGCTTCCATCGCGTTGACGTGACAACCCTCGACGGTCTCAGGGAGATCGATGCCGGCGAGGTAGACGGCCTCACGTATGAGGAAATGAGCAGCCAGTACGGCGATTTCTTCGAGAAGTGGATAAGCGACTGTACCTCAGTCCGACCTCCAGGGGGCTGCACGCTCTCCGAGGTTCAGGATCAGGCGTGGGGAGCCATCCAGGAGATACTCACGCGGCACAGCACGACAGCAGGCAGCAGTGACGGCGAGGAAGATACCGTGATCGCAGTAGCTCACTTCTTCCCCATCCTGTCCATTGTTTGCAGGGCACTCGGGCTGGAGCTCTCGGAATGCAGAAGGCTCAAGCTCGATCTGGCCTCGATTTCCGTACTCGATTTCAGCTCATCCACAACCGTGCTCGCCTCGTTTAACGATACGTGCCACTGGAGGGAAGATACCCAGTGAAACGCCAGCAACCCATGCCCCTCCGGGTCCGCCGGTTCATCAAGGAACACGATCTGATCAGGGGGAATGAAACAATCCTGGTTGGAGTATCCGGCGGGCCGGACTCTACGTGCCTGCTCTCCATCCTGGCTGAGCTCAGGTCAACCCTCGGATTGAGGCTGCACGTAGCCCATCTCAATCATCTGCTGAGAGGTGCCGAATCCGACGCCGACGCGGAATACGTTTCCTCGACCGCTCGCGATCTGGGGCTACCAGCGACCATCGAGAGCCAGAACGTGAGAGCATATCAAAGGCAGCATGGCCTATCCCTCGAGGAAGCGGCTCGAGAGGCGAGATATGCCTTCTTCTCCAGGATCGCCAGCGCCCTGAGCGCATCAACGGTAGCCGTGGGACATACAGCCGACGACCAGGTCGAGACTATCTTGATGCACCTGGTACGGGGCACAGGTCTTGACGGAATTCGCGGCATGCAGCCACTCAGCTCCTGGGGCCTGCCGGGGGAAGCCATGCTCAGAGTAGTCAGGCCTCTCCTCGAGGTCCGCAGAGAGGAGACCGAGGCCCATTGCGCCGCTCAAGGCCTGTCCCCTCGAGACGATTCCTCCAACCGGTGGCCCAACCAATTGCGCAACCAGGTCCGATCTCAGCTCGTCCCACTGCTCCGTAGCTACAACCCAAACGTAGATGGAGCGCTGCTGCGCATGGCGCGCGCCGCTGGGGACGACCTGGCATACATCGACGAGGAGAC
>JAZFSU010000148.1:0-5771 GCA_036446335.1 Dehalococcoidia bacterium
AACGCTCAGCTGCCTGCCGTGCCCGCTGGCGATGTCATACTCGGCTGACCTGTCGAAGTCCACGCACACATTCACCGGCCGGTCGCAGGCCGCGATCTCGAGGCGGCATGGGCAGTCCACCACAGAGAGTACCTTCGCCCCTTTGAGTATCTCGCGCCAGTCCTCGAACGGCTGCAGATTCGGATCGTCCGCAACCGACTCCCATGCGGGCAGGATTCGCATAAGGGCGTCAGTCAACTCAGCGTAGCCCTTGCTGTAGTCGCGATACCCCTCGTTTTCGTCATACCCGCGCCAGAGCCGGCGCAGTTGGTCGGGGTCAGAGAAAAACATCCAGCCCGTTTGCATCGCGTCGTGAAGCTGCATCGAGGATTTGCCGAACCGCCATTCCTTGCGGTCCTGGAGATTCCGCGGGAAAACCAACCCCTTCTTGAATAGGTCCTCCAGGTCCTCCTGCATCGCTCCGGCGTCCAGCCCCAGCTTCTCCGCCACCTGCTCCGCAGTGAGAGCCGGGTCGGGAACCTTGTTCAGCGCTTCCAGAATCTTCGCCTGCTGCGGCGTTGTGCCAAACTCAAAGATGCCGGGCAGGTGCTTCGAGTCAGGATAGCCCAGCTTGGTCGCCAGCCGCTCATAAATCTCGTCCATCGATCGAACCTCCCGGTCAAGAATGAAAGGGATAGTGCGACTTATAACACCGCCGTACGCCGTTGTCAACAGCGGTACGATTGCGGTACTACTCAGTTGTGGTTGGTGGCATCTAGTGAGATGGTATGATTGGAAAGACTCTGGTCGTTATGCCTATAGAGCGCGAATCACCAGCTTCGTATTGTAGCATATAGAGCATTCCCCATTGGTGCGGCTGAAGCCACCGACGGTAGCCAATGTAGCTGTAACCTGCTCTGCTTGTTGACGCCTTGGCAGCTTAAGTTCTTTTGCTAGACAATCATCACAGTAGCATGAGTGTTTGTGATCTCTAAGGAAGGCGGTTATCTTGGTGGGTGCACTCATCTTCCTTCTTCTCTTTGGTTTCTCGGCATCTCCCGAGCAAAGGGAAAATGCACTAGAGGGGCCAAGCCCCAAGAGACAGATCAGCTAACGTCTCTTGTCTCTTTCGAATCATAGAAGGTGTCCAATCATCTGCCTCTGCTATCTGATTCGTGAGAACATAAGGTGAGTCTGCATACACTTTCTTCTTCTCAGAGAAAACGGTGCTCCCCAATTCAGCATTGTCTTTGGCCCGCAGATGGTAGGGTGGGTGAAATGAAATGCAACCCACCACTCCGAGAAACGGTGGGTTTCGCTCCTCTCCACCCACCCTACAGCTGTGCCAAGTGCCCACCTTGAGGCAAAGAGGCATGGCGCACCCCTAGCGCCAGATCACCTTGGCCTCGTTCCTGACGGGCACGCGGCTGAACTTGTGCTTCGGATACCCGAGCATCATGCCTCCCAGCACCGCGTTACCCTCGGGAAGCTGCAGCGCCTCCATCATCGGCGGATGCATCATGGCAGCCATATAGAAGAATCCGGCCCAGCATGTCCCGAGGCCCTGGGAATAGGCCGCCAGCTCCAGGGTGGTGAGCGCAATAGTCGCGGACGACTGGGCCATGACATCCTCCGCCGGCGCATGGGCGACAATCAGGTGCGGTGCGTCACGCATCACTACATCTATCCCGGCGTCCCACGCCTCAGCGATACGATCCAGGCGGTACGAATCGGGCGTCGCCGGCAGTCCCGCCAGCATTGAGCGCATCCAGTCCACGACCAGACCGGAAAGGCGCTTGACCTCGGCCGGGTCTTCGATGACCAGCCACTGCACCGACTGCGAGTTCGAGCCGGACGGGGCGTGGCGGGTGATGTCTATCAGCTTCGCCAGCACTTCGTTCGGCACACGCTGGTCCTTGTACGCTCGAATGGAGCGCCTGGACCTGATGAAAAGCTCAACCTGCTCCGCAGAAGGAAGATCGGCGCGATTGACCGGAGGACAGTCCTGCAGCTTCATTGTATCCAGCTCAATGGCCCCCAGCGGGCAGACCCCAACACAGTGGCCGCACAGGATGCACATCTCCTCGCCGCCCTCGACCCAGCATGGGAACGGTCCGGGCTCCGCGAGTTGAATAATAGTGGCGGGGCACTCCAACACACACATGCCACAGATGTTGCACTTCTCACGATCGACTATCAGTTCGCTCATCATTCCTCCATCCAGCTGAGGCGCGCCAATGGCGCGAATCGCTAAGGGATACTGTAGGCAGCTGAGTTGGCGCTGTCAAGGTTCTCAAAGAATGCGAAGCGGAGGGCGGCAGATCTCAGCCGCCCTCCGCGTGCCATCTGTGCCGCACGGGCACCGTCAGTTCAGAACTCAGGTATTGACGCCGGTGGCCTGGACGGTCGCCAGCGCACCCATGGCCACCGCAAGCAGCGCCAGAATCGCTAGCTGCAGTCTTGTCACGGCCGTCCTCCCTGCGTCAGGGCTTCAGGCACCTTATGTCAAGTTCTGCCATGCGCATTGATCCCCTCAAGACAGGATGTCTCCCCTGACGCCAACCGTCACCTCTTCGAAGGGTATCCCCTTGCCGCTATCCTGAATGGCCATCCTGGCCATCTGGACCAGCCCGGAGCAGCATGGCACCTCCATGTGTACCACGGTCAAGCTCTTGACGTCCGACTGACGGAGTATCTCGGTCAACTTGCTGAGATGCGCCTGAAAATCATCCAGCTTGGGACAAGCTATCAGCAGAGCGTGGTCCCTCAGGAAGTCCTGGTGGAATCCGGCGTAGGCGAACGGTACACAGTGGGCGGTCAACAGCAGGTCAGCTCCCTGGAAGAAAGGCGCTCTCGGCGGCACCAGAGTGAGCTGCACCGGCCAGTGCCCAAGCACGGATTCCTGTGGGGCTGTCTCTACCGCGGACCCTTCCGCCCGCCCCGGAGCCTCGAAGCGGTGGACTGCCGCGGACGGGCAACCGCACGCAACTTCCGGCCTTTCAAACTGGGTAACCGTGGCCGAGGAGCACCCGCAGGCGAGTTGCTCTTCTTCGGGGTGCTGTGCTTCGTGCAGATGAGTCTCCACAGCCTCCTCGTCGAACTCCTCGGACTCCCTCTCCTCTATGATGAGGGCACCCTGAGGGCACTCCCCGAGGCAGGCACCCAGGCCATCGCAGTATATCTCGCTAATGAGTCTCGCCTTACCATCGATGATCTGAAGGGCACCCTCGGCGCAGGACGGGACGCACACGCCACAGCCATCACACTTCTCCTCGTCGATCGTGACGATCTTTCTCAACACTTTTGTAGTCATTTCAAACCTCCCTGATTTGCCGGTGAGTGGTCTGCCTGTGATTCCTCACATCCTGTCACCTGCTTCCACCTCTCCTCCCCAAGGCACTGGCGGGCCGAAGCGCACCAGTCGATGCATGACGGCAGATTCTCTTTGTGGATCCACTCGCCGCATCCGGGGCACTTAACCTTGGTCTCATTGGAGAAGATCTCCTCCTCGGCGCCGCATTTGGGGCACTTGTAGAGCTCCACACGCAGCCACCTGAAATCCTGACCCGGACATCGAAGTCCCATCCTTCTCACCTCCCCGGCAATATCCGCCGATGTCAGCTGCGTTCTACCATGATCATAGGCCGACCGCGTACAGTCTACCATGATTTGAATCATACAAGCGGGGAGGCATCAGTATTGATGCCTCCCCGCAGGGACGCGCGATGCGTGTCCACGATAGTGATAGTGGAGTGGGTGCAGAGCAGCGGAGCCCACCACCACGCGCCGGACGCAATGGTGGTGGGCTCGTACTAGACGCCGGTCACCTAGGCCTGTACCGATTGGCCATCGAAGATAGCCTTGAGGTCTTCGTCCGGAGTCGTGATGGGCTTCAGATCGAAATTGTCTTGAAGCACCTTCAAAACCCCTGGCGTTATGAAGGCTGGCAGCGTCGGACCTATGCGAATCCCCTTGATGCCCAGGTAGAGCAACGAGAGCAGTATGGACACGGCCTTCTGCTCATACCAGGACAGCACAAAGGACAACGGCAGGTCATTGACACCACAGTCGAATGCTTCGGACAAGGCGCTCGCCACCTGTACAGCCGAATACGCATTGTTGCACTGGCCTATATCGAGAAGACGGGGGATACCGTCGATGGACCCGAAGTCGAGATCGTTGAAGCGGTACTTGCCGCAGCCCAGGGTCAGAATCACGCAGTCCTTGGGCACCTTCTGGGCAAGCTCCGTGTAATAGCTCCGCGGACTCCTCGCTCCGTCGCATCCGCCGATCAAGAAGAAGCGACGTACCTCCCCGCCCTTGACTGCGCTCACTATCTTGTCAGCCAGCCCAAGGATAGCAGTGTGATGGAACCCTGTGGTGAGGGTGCCGTCCGTTTGCTCACTGAGCTTGGGGAGACTGAGTGCCTTCTGGATGATGGGGCGAAAGTCTCGATTCTCGATGTGTGCGGCTCCCGGCACCCGTGCCAGGCCGCAGGTGAAGAGCCTGTCCTCGTAGGTACCCTCTTTGGGAACCAATACGCAGTTGGTGGTTGCCAGGATCGCGCCCTTGAAACTTTCGAACTCTTTTCTCTGGTCCTGCCAGGCTCCGCCGTAGTTGCCGACGAGATGATCGAATTTCCGTAGCTCGGGGTAGGCGTGAGCCGGCAGCATCTCACCATGAGTATAGACGTTGATGCCGGTTCCCTCGGTCTGTTTCAGCAGTTCGTAAAGGTCCAGCAGATCGTGCCCGGTTACCAGTATGCCAGGGCCCTCCCTGGTGCCGACAGTAACACCAACGGGCTCAGGCAATCCGAACCGTTCCACGTGGGCCTTGTCCAGAACCTCCATCACCTTGAGGTTGACCTTGCCGCACTCGAGAACCAGGTCCACGAGGCTGTTCAGATCGAAGTTGACGTTCGTAAGCGTTGCGAACAGCGCTCTCGAATAGAACTCCGCCACCTCGGGGTCCGCGTGGCCCAGCTGCCTTGCGTGGTAATCGTAGGCGGCAATTCCCTTCAGCCCGATGACCAGTGTATCCTGAAGGCTGCTTATGTCTTCGTCCTTCCCGCACACACCCAGGGTGTGGCATCCGGTCTTGCCCGCCGTCTGCTCGCACTGATTGCAGAACATACTCATTCCGTATCCTCCTTCGATTTGCAAAAGTTGACGGGCGGTGCTCGACCCTCGCCCCGCCCGTCCCATGAACACTCTAAGGCATACCCAACTACGTGTGAATGATTTAGATCATGTATTCGTTTTGCTCACCCTCCCGCAAGTAGACCTCCCTGGCCAGCGCGCGGCCGCTCTCCGTAAGAAAGACCCTCTCGATGATGCCAGCCAGCTTCTTCGTGTCCTGAATGTCATATTCGTCCCTCAGATTCACCAGCCAGTCCGAATCGTAGAGTATTCCGAAGTTCTTGGTCCTTATCTTCCCGGGGCTGTGATGATGAGCAATGATCTCGCAAACCTCCTCGACCTGCTCCTCCTCGAATCCCAATTCCAGCAGGATCCGCCGCGCGATGGGCGGGCCCTCTCTCTCCTGATACTTGCCGCCGGTGCTGCCGTGCTTTCGTTCGGCCTCGTGAATGCCAATGTCGTGCAGCACGGCCGCTCCGATGACTATTGAATAATCTCCACCCTCACACTTGAGCAGCCCCTCGGCATACGCCGTCACCTTGCGGGCATGGTCGATCCTCTTTGTATCGTTCCCGAAATAGGCCTCCATCGCCTTCATCAGTGCCGCTCTGGTGTCATTCATCTACTTACCCCTATCTTGACGACGAACGGCGG